>JAOUMY010000007.1 GCA_029881255.1 Gammaproteobacteria bacterium
CCCACGCCAGCGCCAGCACCAGCGCCGGCTCCAGCGCCAACCCCGGCACCAGCACCAGCACCAGCAGCAGGCGGACACCATGGCGGAGGTGGGGGCGCACCAGCTCCTGCGCCAGCACCGGCACCGGCACCAGCACCAGCACCAGCACCAGCACCAGCACCAGCACCAGCACCAGCACCGCCGGCTCCAGCACCTGCTCCTCCAGCACCAGCACCAGCACCAGCTCCGGCGCCAGCACCGGCAGTAGCCCCAACGCCTCCAGTTGGAATGGTCAACATGTCTGGATTTTCATCAACCTTGCCAGGCATGACGGAAGTATCCAACCTTGCTTCGAATGCCGTTTGGGATTTTTTTGCGGGAGCACTCAATCTGGAATTGACTGTTTTACCTGGCGACAGGCAAATAACGGTGTGGAATTTGGCTAGCAGTGAATTGATCATGATTTTGAACATCACAGGAAATTCCAGTTCGATCTCAACAGTAAACCGGCAATTCACCAACATTCCTTGCGAACTGGCTGTTTACGCACAGGGACGCTTTCAGGTTTTAACCGTTTCGAATATTTCTGCTACAAGCTGTGTGTCTGGTAGTGGCGCGCTTGCGCGAATAGAGACGCGTTTTCCAAATGCGATTGTGTCAACGTCGCAGTCTGATTTGACGATCCAGGCTGGCAGTATTCGGTCTTTTGAGGCCGCTTCGGCCCCAGGAATTGAGTACCTGTGGTGGATACAGCAAATGAATCTGGTGGGCAGTCAGCGACAATTTGGCCCGATACAGTTCAATACGCCAGGTGTCTTTACCGTCACTTTGAATGTGAGAAATACCGAAGGGCTGGTTGATCCTGTTCCCAAACGCCTAAACATCAACGTTGTGCCTTAGGGGTGAGGGCTGGACTTTAGGGTGTAAGCAATAAATCATCAAGTTCAGCGCTAAAAAAGAGATGGCTGGTGCATCGGCAATCGGATGATCCAAAACCCGTAACCGGCATGCTGGCAGCATTGCGTTGAGCGAGTTCGTTTGCCCAAACGTGTTCAAGTCGTTTTTCGGGCGCGATTACATATTTGACCGGTTCAGTATGTGCGCGCAAAAAATCGATGTGCCATCGTTGTGTTTTATTGTCTGATAAATGTCGTCCAAGTCGGGCACGAATGCCGCCAGGACCAAACGCGCTGCCGACATAGACGTAATATCCTTTCGCAAAGTGGAACATCCCGAGTTTGCCTATGCCTATATTTCCGCTTGTTTCCGCAAATAAATAGAGTGCGTATGTGCCTTGCTGCTGAGTCAAATTTTCCTGTCTGAAGTACACGAGTGTTTACAGGTATTGTTTCAAGTAGGTTGGAATTCTCGTTTCCAGCCAATAGTGCGGCATAAACGGGATACGGCCGGAAACAAAACCCACATGACCACCTTTTTCAAATACTTCCAGTGTTGTAGTCGCAGAGATTGAAGCCTTATCCGGGATGCAGTCTCTGTTCATAAACGGGTCGTCGGCAGCGTGAATAATCAAGGTATGGTGCTGAATACTGCGCAAGTGATTCAAGGCGCTACATTCATCGTAATAGTGCCGAGCATCTCGATAACCGTGTAGGGGACCGGTAATGACATCATCAAACTGACGAAAATTACGCAAGCCCCTTATGCATTGATAGTCAAAAGGCGGTGTTATGCGTCGGAATTTTTCCTGAGCCTTACGTTTTAGCGTGTTCAGAATATTCCATTGATAGAGCCGTGAAAATCCACGATCCATTACATCGGCAATCTGGTGCAAGTCGAACGGGACCGATACGGCGACCGCAGCGCGCAAGGGCAGATCAGGTCTCTTAGCCAACAGGTTGAGTAATGCTGACCCGCCTATGGAAATACCAACAGCAGCGATTCTGGTGTGTGGTTCACGCTTGGCAAGTAGATCGATGATATAGCCAGTGTCCTCTGATTCACCGGCGTGATAGCCACGGGCAAGACGATTGGACTCATGTGAAGCGCCTCGGAAATGCATGACCACGCCCCGCCAGCCAATGCGGTGAAATTGTTTTAACAGACCTTTGGCGTAACGGGATTCTACACAACCGCCAAGTCCGTGGAAGATAACTACGATAGGGCCGCTATTCCCCTTGGTCCAGGCCAAATCAATAAAATCACCATCAGGGAGTTCTATTCGCTCCGGACGAATATCCACCTTTGGTGTCAGGCGGAATAGGTTGGGCCAAATGGTTTGGGCGTGTCGGTGGCGCAACCACCATGCGGGACGAAAAGAGGCGTTTTTTATCATGCGGGTATTATAGAAAAAAAGGCCTGAAAATCAGGCCTTTTTTTTCTAAGCAGTTTTAGGACTTATGGCAATGGGAACGTGATTGGAAGCACCGTCACCGTGATCTTCGCTGGCGTGGGGTCGGCGATACCGGCCGCATTGACGACGCGCAGTTCAATATCCCATATACCTTCCATTGTAAAAGTCACATTACCTGGACTCTGAGCAGTAGAGTTTCCCGCTCCCCCATCAATATCCCAGAAGAACTCTAGTGGCAGACCATTGGGATCAGCCCCCATGCCGGCCAGTTCTATGGTATTACCTACCGTGATCGTAATATTGCCATCTGGCGATACGATAAAACTCTCTGGTGCCCCTGCCAATGGTGAAGCCGGTGTCGCTGGCGCAGGCACAGGGTCCGCTGGTGGTGGTACCGGATCTGCTGGTGGTGCAGGATCTGCTGGTGGTGGTACCGGATCTGCCGGTGGTGCAGGATCCGCTGGTGGTGCAGGATCCGCTGGTGGCGCTGAACCAGCTGGTATAACCGTAATGACAACCTGTGGCGGTGTGGGATCAACATTACCAAGCGAATCTATCGACAGCATAGTAACGGTGTACATACCAGGTGTGGCAAATACCACCGGGCCAGGGTTTTGTTCTAAAGAATCCGGTATAGCGGGATCTCCGAAGTTCCAGAGATAGGTAATGGGATGGTTACCCGCGGCGTCGTCTCCTTCGCCCTGGAAATCCACGGCCATACCGGCTTCTATGATCACATCACCAGGTGGTGACACGATTTCTCCTTCAGGACCAAGCGGCGCAGGCGCAGCTGGGTCGACAACTGTAACCACGAGTTCAGCCGGCGTAGGATCAGCCTGCCCGAGCGAGTCAGTCGCGGTCAATGTAACGGTGTAAATTCCAGGTGCTTCATAGACGACTGGCGCTGGAATCTGTTCAGTAGATACAGGTATGGCTGGATCGCCAAAGTCCCAGGCAAATGTCAGAGGTTCGTTTCCAGCTGGAGAACTGCCCGCACCGATAAACTGCAGTGCATCACCAATATTGACGGTAACGTCAGCCGCTGGTTCGACTATGACGCTGTCAGGAAAATCATTATTGGTTACCGTGGCATCTAATACAGTAATCATGCGGGTGGCAGGCGTGGGATCAGCAAGCCCAAGCGCATCGACAACCACTAGTGATACGGTGAATATACCTGGTGTCGGGAAGGTGATCAGTCCTGGCGCCTGGCCAACCGTGCTATTCGCACCGCCACCAAAATCCCAGAAGTAGTTTAATGGTTCATTGCCGTCCGGGTCCGTACCTGAGCCGATGAAAAACAGACTGTCACCCGAGAAAATCACCATATTGTTGTTCGGCGAAATGATGTTTCCTGATGGCGCGAGGTTCTCTGTAATTGCTGCGACAACGGTGATATCGACGCTGACAGGGTCAACATTACGATTACCCTGTTGGTCGTAAACCGTTAGCGTCACAGTAAAGGTTCCTACTTCGTTGAATGTCACCATTCCCGGACTTTGCTGCGTGCTATTCGGCGCCGCGCCAGCAAAGTTCCACAGAAAGGTGAGTGCGCCCGTGCCACTGGGATCAAAAGCTGAACCGGAGAAGAAGACCTGTTCGCCTAGCATTACGGTCATCGGGCCTGCAGGTGAGTCAATATTTGCAATTGGAGGAGCGCCAAGAATACTTGTCGTTGCTGGTAAAACCTGGATACGGCGTGTGGCGGGAAGCGCGCTCGCTCCGGCGCTATTGGCGACGTTTAGCTTTACGTTATATATGCCAGGCTTAGTGAATCGTATGGCGCCTGGATTTTGGATATTGGATGTGTCGGATGCGCCATCAAATTCCCACTGGAAGGTTAATGGGTCTATTGCATTGTCCGGGCTACCTGTTGATGTAAAAAATACGCTATCACCGGCACTGATTCTAACATCGCTGATCGGCGTGAGAATTATCGCTTGTGGCAGGTTGTTTACACCAACAAAAGGGCTTGCGCTTCGCACATTTGTCAGGTCACGAGTGCGTGACATGGAGTTGCAGCTCGCTGGTGAATTTTCGATTTTACTGACCTGCACTCGTCCATTTACCTGAGCTTTGATGGCACAGGGAACGGTTTGCGGTTTTTGCAGATTGAAGCGCCAGTAGTGTTCGTTGTGAATCAGGGTGGTGGCGATTAACTCGCCGCTATCGTTGTTGACCAGGGTGACTTTGGAACCATCTCCGTGGCCGTGACCGCTAACGTGTAGAATTTCGCTACCGGCATCCCAATGCGCAGATTGGATTACGGATCGTGAGGCGGTTGGAAGAGGTTCGCATGCACTGAGCAAAACACTTAGTAACACGCCTAGCCACAAGAGATACTCTTTTTTGAAGACGGCAGTTAGAGATGAATGTGACATATAAATTCCCCACATATTATTACTGTTCCCACATGACACTCGAAACAAGTTCTGCTTCGGGGATGGAATTCGGAGAATATAAGCCAACATATCCACATTGGCAGTGCGTGGAAGACGGAAAGGTTTTCTGAGTGGTTCGCGATCAGGTTACCTTACAGACGAACGATATCGGTTACTCGACCTCAATCACTCATAAATTTTCTCCGGGCGTTAAACTCCGGTTTCACTTCACCACGCGCTGCCGGTAGATTCATTCCCTTCCCCACGTGTTGCCAGGATTTTTATTGTTGATCCTTTGGCACTTTCTACTTCAGCGTCTTTCTTGTTTTTGTAAGGTCAGCATTTCACATGCGCTTCAGATTGTTCTTATTGTTGTGTCATCTGACCGCGAACCACATTTTCACGTTGACGGGTTCTATGCTCTATTTCTAAGCTGAATCAAACCTGAACCAATTCCTACAATTTACTCAGGATTGTCTTAAAGCCCTAACCTTACGCCTAACCTTACGTTAGGGGGGCTTTATAACATGCGGAATATTAGGCAATTATTAAAGTTACAATTGTTTATCAAATCGGTATAAAACTGAGCTGACTTTGGAACGAAAACAAGATAGGAAAACTATCATTCGGGAGAGTCAGCGTGGCTCGTAAAAATACAGCAGCACAAATCATTGAACAGGCGACCAAGTTGTTCAGAAACAGCGGCTACCATGCCACGTCGATGAACGATATCGCTCAAAGCGTGGGTTTAAAAAAGGCTAGTCTATACAATCACTTTCCAAGCAAGGAAGAGATTGCCAGAGCCGTGGTCAAGCATGTTACGCAAGAGTTTCAGCAACATGTCTTCGATATCGCAAAAGATGGAAGCCTATCGCAAACTGATCGAGCGCATAAAATTGCTGATTTTCTCTATCAGCAGTTCACTGAAAATCGTGGAAGCGTGGTCGCGTCGCTATCGATGGGAGAGCTAGACGATAAGGAACTCCCAATGGCAGAGATTCGCAGCTTCGTCGATGAGTGGCAGAGTTCGTTGGTGAAATTGCTGGTGCCTCGGCTTCAGGAAAATGAAGCGCGTTGTAAGGTGCAGGAATTTGTGGCTTGTCTCCATGGGGGCCAGGTGATGATGCGTCTCTACAATGAAAGGCGCGACCTCATACGCAAAGCTTGCGATGAATTTGCGCAACTGGCTGCGTGAGCGAGCCGCGTTGTAACAAAAAAGAGGCCACAATGGCCTCTTTTTTTTGTGTATTCACTCAGTGAATTTGCTACCGATCTGGTTGTGCGATTCCCAGTTGTTCTGCCTGATTTTGCGCCTGTTTTTCCAGTGTTTTGAGTTTCATCTGTAGCTCACTGTTTTCCGTTCTATACTCCGATATCGTATTGCGGACGGCTTCAAGCTGTTCCAACAAATCGTTGAGTTCCTTCCGTTTGCGTTCCTGATCCTTCTTCAGTTCCGCGACTTTGCCAATATTGCGGGATGAGGCGATATTATTCTGGTACTCAGGCTGCTTTGGCGCGCGGCGCGCGGTGCGGTCAGGGACCGCCTTAGTCGAGAATCGCAGACGCTGCCCGGACATCAAGCTACCGTAGCGGCGTCCGGAAAATGCTTCTGGGTTTAGCTGATATAACACGGCCATGCGGGCACTATTATCCAAGTCAGAGTAATCAGCGAATTTCTCTGCAATGCGCGACAGGGATTCACCTGGACGAACTGGGCCATAACGGAACTCACCATCACCAAGTTCCTCGATTCTTGAAGCTTTTGGCCGACTGGCGACTTGTGGCTCGACTGGCGGCAAGGCTTTGACTGGAGGCGTTACCTCTTCCTCTATTACGGGATCTACGGCAGGAGGAATTGGTTCCTCAGCCTGGGCCAACGCGGTTTCTTCAGTCGCCGGAACCGGCTCTGGTATTGGCTCTGGCATAGATTCTGGCATTGACTCTGGCTCGTCAATTGGCGGGACTTCTGCGGTATTTTCCGCCACTTCAGTTACTGTTGGAGGCTCGGGTTCGAAGGAGTCATCAACGATTTTGGTCTCAGGGACTACGGGTTTGACCGGAGTCTTGGCGACTTCAGTCACCGGAGTGATGGTTTCCACCGGCTTCTTAGGCTGTTTTGTTACGGTATTTTGAACCGGAGTTCTGGTTTCTGTAAAAGGTTTGCCCCCCGGAATGTCGTCAGCAATGATGACGCCTGCGCTATCGAAGGCCATGTTTTCGCGAGGGTCACGGGATGCATTCTTGGATGTCGTCGGAGACAAAAAGATATTGAATTGCTTACGGATTTGCCCACCACTCCAGGTGAATTCAATTAGCAGGTTGAGTATAAGCTCGTGGACCGGCGCACTGCTTCTGACTTGTATAAAAGGCTTATCATCACTGGAAATACGCACGGTGAGATTCATGTCCTTGAGCAAAGGCACCCAATCCACCCCTTCTTTCAAATAGGTGCTTTGATGGGAGACCTGGGCCATCAGAGAATCGATTTCCGCACTTTTGAAAGAGGGGATATTGATTTCGGCTAGCAATGGTTCCGCATAGCTCGATTTCACAGATATTTCGCCAATGCTCAACGCGCTGGCCTGAAGTGGCAGCAAGAACAATAAAACTAAAATATATACGTGAAACCTGTTCAATTTCTTAGCCTTAGCTATTACAGAAAATTCCATTACATATATAGCGGCAGCCAAAATTAATTCTTAATCACTGCCTACATGCCTTCTTTTGCAGGGAAAGGAAGGCATGTTCTATTCACAATCTTTTAAAATCAATCTAAAACTCATATACCGTGTATATTGTATGCCATATCCACTGAGTAGCTGTGATTTTCGAATTCGCTCCTTCCTTGTACGACTAAACCGCAGAAAAACTTAAATAACTTTTTTCTTTGTGTCGATAGCCTTAGACAGTTTGATTTCAAAGGAAGATTTTCGATCTCATGGCATCAGAGTCGTTCATTGAGACGTTTGGAAAGCGCAGCCAGGCCTTTGCCAGCATCACCACAGATACCCATGTTCGTATCCAACAATTAACCGTGCTGTACAAGCAGTCCGGTACCGCGATTGTTGGGACGCTGATCGCTGCGTGCGCCATATTCTACTTGTTATGGGACGAGATTAACCATACGCGGCTTTTTGTCTGGACTGCATCAATTCTATTCTGCGTGTCTTTGGCAGTCGCCTGGCTATTTAGTTTTAGGCGATTTCATATTTTTCCTAAACATATTCGAAAGCTGGACTGGGGTTTCAGTCTACAGGCCCTACTACACGGTTTGTGTTGGGGTGCTTTAGGAGTGATGGCGCACGGTGACGTCACTGAATTTGTTTTTATGGCAATTATTATTGCGCTGGTCGGCATGGCAACGGGGGCGATTACGACGACGGCGGCCGTGTATCGAAGCTATCTCTTTTTTTTACTGCCGAGCTTGTTACCCGTTTCAATCACTATGGTTTTTTACGATGATACGCGTGCATGGAATGTAGCGGGTGTGTTGATATGGGCTTATATCGCCATACTCATCGTCGCGGGATACGATTTTTTTAACACCCTGAAGAATACCTTCAATCTACGCACGATAAATTCCGAACTGGTTGAAAATCTGATGGCGGAAAAAATCAAAAGTGACAAAGCTGTGCAGATGCTGGAAACCGAGATCAAAGAGAGACAGAGTGCACAGGAGAGCATGCGTGAGGCAATGGAGTCTGCTCGAGATGCAAACATTGCAAAGTCTCGATTTCTTGCCAATATGAGCCATGAAATTCGTACACCTTTGGCCTCGATTATCGGTTTTGCAGAAATGATACTGGAAGAACCTGACCCGGTGGAGCGTGAAGCTTCGGTGAAAACCATCATCAGAAGTGGAAAACATCTATTGGAAGTTATCAACGATATTTTAGATCTATCAAAAATCGAGTCAGAGAAACTTGAGATTGAAACTATTGATGTTTCGATTATTGATATCACCACAGAGATCACAGATAACTTTCAAAAACTGGCAGAAGAAAAAGGTGTCGAATTCGGTATTAGCTATGATTTTCCTTTACCCGCCAAGTTTTGTTCAGACCCGACGCGGGTACGTCAAATTATCTACAATCTGGCAAGTAATGCATTGAAGTTTACCCAGGAAGGAAAGATTCATCTTCATGTTGCCTATGATCGGGTTCAGAGAAAAATCAGGGTGGAAACCACAGATACCGGTATTGGCATGAGCGCAGCGGAACAGGCAAAACTGTTTCAGCCATTCACACAGGCAGATGTTTCCACAACGCGTCAGTTTGGCGGCACGGGTTTGGGTTTATCTATATCTCGACGCCTTGCCTTAATACTCGGTGGAGACTTGGCGTGCACAAGTGAAAAAGGTAAGGGCAGTGTTTTTACTTTAACGCTAGATACTGGCGAGATAGATGAAACTGATCTTGTTTATGAAACGAAAAAACGGGCAGCCGCTAATATTGTCGCCGGAACGCCAAGCTTAAAGGGGCGGGTTTTACTGGTAGAAGATAGTCCGGACATACAACGCCTGGTATCGATGCTATTGCGTAAAACCGGGGTGGAAGTCGTGTGCGCTGATAATGGCCGCGAGGGTGTTGAGAAGGCCTTAACCGAAGACTTTGATCTGGTGTTAATGGATATACAGATGCCGGTGATGGATGGAGTTGAGGCAGCCAAAACGTTACGGGCAACAGGAACAGAGATGCCAATTATTGCCATGACGGCGAATGTGTTCGAGGAAGAAAGAAGAGCGTATCAGGCGGCTGGTATGAATGATCATGTCAGCAAGCCTATCGATAAAAGTACGTTCTATAGTTCAATAACCCGATTTCTGGAGGAGGGCGAAATGAATCATGTTGCGGCGGATGACCAGGACGAATTCAATGCGATGGTTGAGAAATTCAAACTGCGCTTGCGCACATATCTGGAGGAAATGTCAGTGTGTCTGAAACAGAACAATATTCAGGACCTGGCTTTGAAGTCTCATACCATAAAAGGACTAGGCGGGAGCTTTGGTTTTCCTGAAGTGACAACGTTGGCAGCGGATTTGAATCAATATGCTAAACAAGGTGATCTCTCTAAAATGGAAACTGCGCTAAGCAAGCTGCGAGACTACGCATTTCAAAACGTGTTTTGAATAGTGGCTGGTGCGTAATATATTGGAAGTAAAATGACGTGCTTATTTTGTACCGTTCTTTCGAGCCAGATGATCAAGCTGCATTCCAGGTAAATTGGCAACATCGACCGTATCAATCTGTTCTTTGCTGAGAATAATTTCGGCGTATTTCAAATATACCTGCTCGTTGACGAATATTGAAACAGCTCATGGTCTATGTGTTGTTCCTCAGCCATTTTCCCGAGAATTGTCAGCGCTTGTGAAAGAGGCATAGGTTTTTTATAGGGTCGGTCTGTCGCTGTCAGAGCTTCAAAAATATCGGCAATCCCCATGATACGTGCCTGCACCGACATTTGCTCGCGTGTCAGACCGTTGGGATAGCCTTTACCGTCCATGCGCTCATGATGATTTCCGGCAATTTCAGGAACGTTTTTCAAATGTCTGGGGAAGGGAAGTGAGTTCAACATGCGTTGACTCAACACAACGTGATTGTTTATCACAACCCGCTCTTCCTGAGTCAGGGTTCCTTTTTGTATACATAAATTCTTGACCTCGTCGTCGTCGAGGAACGGTCGCTCAACTCCGTTTTCCTGCCAACGATAGGCCGCAATTCGGCGAATACGGGTTTGATATTCCTCGTTCATGAATTCGCTACCGGTGTTACAACTGGCAAGAAAGCACTGGTCGTCATCGAGTTGCTTCAGTTGTGTCTGATACTGTTGATCCAGTTGCGCGATTGCTGCTGTATCGCCGTTGCTGGCAAAGGTGTTTTTCAAATGTTCGATTTCCCGGTCGCGTTTTAATACCTCGAATCGGGTATTCACGGTATGCAGACGATCGTAAATCGTTTCCAATTTTGTCGCCTTATCGATAACGTGGACAGGGGTGGTGATTTTTCCACAATCATGTAGTAGCGCGGCAATTTTCAGTTCATAAAACTGTTGTTCACTAAACCGAGTTTTGGCATGTGGTCCGAAACCTGTCTGATGTACCGCTTCGGCCAACATCATGGCTATGTCCGGTACACGACGGCAGTGACCGCCGGTATAAGGTGATTTTTCATCGATTGCCGTGGCAATCAATTCGATAAATTTCTCCAGTAAGTCTTTTAGCGCAAGACTGAGATTGTTATTAGTCAGGACGATTGCCGCCTGTGCGGAAAGTGCCTCAGTCAGGCGTTGATCTTCGGGGCTAAAGGAAATCGTGTTGCCTGCGTCGTCACGCGCGTTGATTAATTGCACGACGCCGATAAGCTCACCATGTGGCGTAGTCATAGGTATGGCGAGAAACGATGTTGAACGATAGCCCATGTTCTGGTCATAGGCGCGCATGCCGGAAAAATCGAACCCTTCGGCCTGGTAGGCATCGGGAATATTGACTGACTGCCCGGTGTTGGCGGCAAACGTCGCAATATTATGGATGTTTTGATTTCCGTTCTTTTCGACCAGAGGGATAGGTGCCAGATTGATCTTTTCCTGCCGGGTTCCACCCTTGGCGATGCCCAGGGTGTCATTCTTCATAATCGCAAATTCCAACGATTTTTCTGCGTCATTATAAAGATACAATGTACCACCATCGGCATTGGTGATGCTTTTTGCGCCATTCAAAATGATTTCGAGCAATTTGTCTGTATCCCGCTCGCTAGATAGGGAGATAGCGATAGAAATCAATTCCTGTGCGAGATCAAATTGACGGAGATTTGGATTCATAGAGTCAGACTAAGTTTTCTACTGCATGCAGTAAGTGTATCGAACTGCATGTCACAAAACTTGATGGAATACGTCTCACTCCCAGCGAAAAATCGCAGACCCCAAACCGAGAAAAAGTATGGTCATGACTGACAATATGCCGTAGTGGCTGGCTATATCAGAGAAACCCGCGCCATCGGACATTATTGCTCGGGCGCCGTCTACCATATGGGTCAGTGGCAAGGCTTGAGAAATCCACTGCACCCATTGTGGGGAGCCTTCAAGGGAAAACCACACGCCCGATAGCAACATCATGGGCCAGGTCGTCATATTCAGAATTCCCCCGGCAAATTCCTCGCTTTTCAGGCGCGCCGCGATGAGCAGTCCAAAGGCAATCATGCACATCGCACTCAGTAGGGACAGGAAGAACAGATTGAGATAGGAGCCTCGCATCTGAAAGTCGAGGAAAAAGTCACAGCCGATGTAAACAAAAACGGTAATGGACTGTATCAACAACAGGCGGGATACCAGTTGAGCCAGCAGGAATTTAAACGGCGAAAGTGGCGTGGCTTTTAGGCGTTTTAGAAAACCATTTTTGCGATACCGGACGATGACATAGCCGACACCAAACAAACAACTAATCATAATGTTCAAACCGAGTACGCCTGGCACTATCCAGTCAACATAACGTATCTCACGCCCATGTACTTCCTGGCGATCAAATTGACGCTTACCCTGGGCGCCGATAAACATCTGTTCCAGAATATAACCATTGGGTGAGGTCGAGTTGATCCAGTATCCAGGCTGTGGCTGCAATGTCAGCAACATATCGATACTGTGACGATCAACCTTTTCGACGGCTTTATCGATGTTTGAAAACGGCAGAAACTCAATAAATCGTGTCGACATAAACGGCAGGGATTGATAATCACTGACTTCGCCTATCACGCCGACTTTATACATTGGTCGGCTGTCGTCGGAAAATAGGATAGAGAAACCAAACACCAGCAGGAAGGGAAATACCACATTCCAGGAAAGGGCTGAGCGGTCGCGCAGAAATTCGAGATTACGTGCGTGCAAAACCGCGAGAAAATCTTTCAATTGCGTAAATCCTTTCCGGTAAGCGTGATAAAGAGATCTTCGAGATTCCACTTGCGCATTTCGACTTTCGCCAGTGGAATTTTGCGGTGCATGAATTCGCTGATAACGCCTTCCACATCACTGGTATGAATCTCAGCCCAACCATTCTTGCGGTGCAATTTGCCATTATTGTCAGGCCAGTCGCTACTCAGTAATTCAGTCGGCAAGCGTACTATGCTTTCATTGAAATGCTTGTCCAGCAAGGCGTTTGGCGTACCCTCGGCAATAATTTTGCCTTGATCAACGATAAGAATTTCGTCGCACAACACATAGGCTTCGTCCATGTAGTGCGTGGTAAGCACAATTGTTTTGCCACGCGCTTTAATGCCTTCGATAAGATTCCAGAAATTGCGTCGTGATTGCGGGTCAAGGCCAGTGGTCGGCTCGTCGAGAAAAACGATTTCCGGGTCATTGACCAGGGCCAGTGCAAGTAATAACCGTTGACGTTGTCCGCCTGAGAGTTTGCGATTATCGCGATCTAGAATATCGTGGAGGGCGCACATGTCGATGATGTGTTGCATATCAGCCGGATGGGTATACAGGCTATGGAACATGCGCAGGGTTTCTTCAACGGATAGAAAATCCTGTAACGAAGTGGCTTGAAACTGTATGCCCGCCTGTTGACGAAAATCGTGATCTAGGGGTTTGTCTTTATACAACACCTCGCCAGAAGTAGGTGCTGCAATGCCTTCCATCATTTCGATAGTCGTGGTTTTGCCCGCGCCGTTCGGTCCAAGTAAACCGAGACACTGGCCTTTTTTTATCTGAAAAGATATGCCATTGACTGCGTTGACCTTGCCATAGCTTTTAAAAAGATTGCGTACCTCCAGCAATACTTCCATATGGCCTAGTGCAGGGAATGAGGTATGGCGAGGGTGAACGCAGGTATATTGGCGTCAAAATGTGTGTGGTCGTCGGCAATCATTTGATAGGTGCCATACATGCTACCGACCGGGGTTTCCAATACGGTGCCACTGGTGTATTGAAAATGTTCACCTGGTTTTAGATAGGGTTGTTCACCGACCACGCCGAGTCCACGAACCTCCTGCTCCTGTCCGTTGGCGTCGGTGATATGCCAGTGACGGCTGACCAAACGTGCCGGGACTTTTCCTTCGTTACTGATGGTAATGGTATAGGCGAAGACAAAGCGCTTGTTTTCCGGGTCAGATTGCTCGCCGAGGTAGTCTGTTTTTACCCTGATATCTATTTTGTGCTCAATGTTCATAGGTCTACTTAGTCCACTTGATTTTGTGCCACGTATTCTGCGCCCATCAGGCCTATCTTGGCATTAATAATCAGATAAACCGGAATTTTCTCAGTTATAACCGACATGCGACCCTTATCGTTAAATGCGCGGACAAAATTACCATCCTGCATGAAGGGGAGTATCTTCGGCGCAATTCCACCGGCGATATACATGCCGCTGGAACAACGAAAATTCAAGGCCATATTACCTGCCTGGGCACCATATATTTTAACAAACAATGCCAGTGCTTCGCCCGCTAAATGTGACGGATTTGCCAATGCCTGCACGGATATTTGGGCCGCTGCGTCACCGGCGCCGAGTTTTTGAGAAAAATCCAGGTCGGCTCTGTGGGGATAGTATTCACTCATGAATTGAAAGATTGCCTGTAATCCATCACCGGATAGAATGCGCTCGTATGACACATGCGCATGACGTTTGCGAAGAAATTGCAGCAAACCTATCTGCACGTCGTCTGTGGGCGCGAAATCGCAATGCCCCCCTTCCGTGGCGTATACCGATATCTCTGACGTTTTGTGATGGAGATAGGCCTGACCGAGACCGGTTCCTGCGCCTATGATCGCCTGTGTGCCATGGCGATCCGGTTTGCCCGGCTGGAGTGTGATGACATCATTCGCGGAAAGCGATGCTATGCCATATCCTATAGCCTGGAAGTCGTTAATCAGTTTTATGCGGGAAATAGCCAATTCGTGACCCAAGGTCTGACTGTCTATTTTCCAGGGCAGATTGGTGATCGACGCGGTTTGCGTATCGGTGTGATGGAATACCGGTCCGGCGACGGCGAGGCAGGCACTATCAACAGGGGTGTTTTCAAGAAATTCCCCCAATAAATGTTCGAAACTCGCATAGTCATTGCTGGTGACATGACGAAATTTTTGTTCGTATACGTTTCCGTTTTCTACTGTGCTGAGACGCAGCAGAGTTTTTGTGCCGCCGAGATCGGCGGAGAGCAAGGTGGTCATCGCGCATCACTCAGCTGGGAAGCGGCATGTCTATCGATAAACCAATTCTGATTGCCGCTGACGTGTGTTGCGGGCACATCGACGCCGAGATCGATGATTCGATGAAGTATCTCGGCTTTCCCTTCTCCTTCGACCAGAAATATGATTTGCCTGGCCTGGTTAATTACCGGATAGGTCAGGGTAATGCGCCAGCTCTGCATTTTTTCCACATAGACAGCACAGGTAGGTGTGCTGGTTTCCTGCAATGCCGAGGTACCCGGGAAAAGTGAAGCGGTATGGCCATCTGCACCCAGACCGAGAAACACGAGATCAAAAATGATGTTTGTATTGAACTGCTGTTGCAATTGCTGTTGATAACGGGCGGCGTCTTGTGCCGCATTGACCCCGTCGGTCGGTATAGGGAAGATATTTTTCGTCGGACAAGTTATGTGATCAAACAGACTCTCTTTGGCCATACGGAAATTGCTTTCCGCATGATCATGCGCTACCCAACGCTCATCACCAAAAAATATGACACAGTTCTTCCAGTCTACGCTTGAACGATACGGTTCTTGCGCCAGTAATGTAAACAAGCGCTTTGGGGTGGTACCGCCGGACAGGGCGACAGTGAAACGACCGCGCGCCTGTATTGCCTCTGCTGATAATTGTTGCCAGCAGTCGGCGGCAGCTTTTGATAACTCATCCGGTGAGTCGAAAATGTTGAGTTCGCCAATCATAGCGACCTGTATACAAAAAACGGGTGTAACGTCACGCTACACCCGTGTTTTATGAAATGCAAGTTGTGTAATCAGGCAGCACTCGATGATTGTCGATTTTTGATCTGACTCATTTTGTCGTCGATCGCGCCCAGCAGTTTTTTAAATGCATCAGTAAAACTCGCCACACCATCGTCTTCAAGTTTTTGCATGGCTTTTTTGACATCAATGCCGGCATTTTGCAGGGCATGAAATTCGGCTGGCGCATCCTTGAGCCCCATTTCCAGTGTAGCTTGCGTAGCAGTGCCGTGATCTTTAAAGGCATCCAATGTCGCCGGTGGAATGGTATTCACCGTATGTGCACCGATGAGTGAGTCGATATACAGCACATCACTCCAATCCGGGTTTTTTACACCGGTGCTGGCCCACAACAGACGCTGGGGACGCGCGCCTGATTTGGCAAGATCTTTAAAACTGTTGCCAAAGAGCTTGCCGTATTCAACATAGGCGCATTTGGCATTGAGTATGCCTATTTGTCCTCGCAACGAGGCAAGCGTTTTACTGACATCGGAGGGTAGTTCGTCTACCAGTTTTTCTAGAATATTGTCGACGCGACTGACAAAAAAACTGGCAACAGAGGCAATTTTATCTATGGCTTGCCCCGATTCCTTACGTTTTTGCAAGCCCGCGATATAGGCATGCGCGATTTCTATATAGCGATCAACGGAGAACAATAATGTGGCGTTGATATTAATGCCATCGGCGATCAGTTGTTCTACAGCGGGTACGCCTTCCCATGTTGCAGGTACTTTGATCATGACGTTGGGACGATCGATGCGTTTGAAAAGCTCACGCGCCTCTTTTATCGTGGCACTGGTGTTATAGGCAAGGTCGGGAGATACCTCGATGCTGACGTAACCATCCTCGCCATGACTTTCTTTGTACACATGCGCGAGTAAATCTGCTGCATGTTTAATGTCCTCAACCGCCAGTTGATAAAAATAGTCGCGACTGTTTAGTGAAGGTTGTTCTAGGGCTAAGCGGGCCAGGGAATCGTCATAATCCTTGCTACCATTAATGGCTTTCTCGAAGATGGACGGATTGGAAGTGATCCCGCGTAAATCGTCCTCGCGTATCATCTGCGCAAGTTTACCGTTTTGCAGCATGTTGCGCTCAATATTGTCGTACCAGAAGCTTTGACCGTATTTTCTCAATAGATTGATCGCGGTAGCCATATTCGTTTTTCTCCGGCAGGTGGTGGAACTGGAGGACTCCAACCTTATCGTCAAACCCGGTGGCGTCTTTAACGTATTCCAAATTCAATAAGATTTTGAATTTTCATCATGCCTAACTGATAGACCGTACTTTCCCTGGGATAAAGCAGCTGAACTATATTATTTATCCGTCGTCGATGCGTGGGGTTGGTTTTTGGTGGTACGGCTCAGTTCTCCTTTTTCCAGTATAGATGACTCAAGGCGAGACATCAGTGTTGGGAGATCCTGATGTTCGGGGGCGAGGGTTTTGATTTGGCTCAACAGGCCTTCCGCCCAACGGGTATCGCCTGCTTTTATTGCGGTATCAATCAACAGACGATAACGCTCTACTTCGGTGTCGATCTGTTTTTTCAACATCGCCAGATAATGATTAGCCAGTTGCACGTTGTCATTCGAGAGGTAATAGGCAGTCAGACGCCTTAAGACAACCGGGTTTGCCAGGGATAGACGAGCGATTTGTTCAAGCTCATTAATAATTTGTTCGTTGCCCCGATTGAGTTGCGTTGCCAGATACCATTGTCGAATCGATGGGTCTGCGTCCACCGCAGGCCGTTGCAAGGTTTCGCCCAAGGAAAACGCAATCTCGGCCAATGTTGCTTGCCTATAATTATCGTCAGGAATATTGTTTGCCAAGGTCCGCGCTTGTTTTGCTTTATTTTGTAGTAGATATACCCGTGTCTGTTGCGATAATGCATCACTTTGAAGTCGTGGGTGTTCCTCAAACCAGGTTGTTGCCGCTTGCAGATTGAATTTCCACACCAACAGGTGATGTTGCAAGCTGTCACTATGGGTTTCTGAGACAGTTTTGAGTTGATGAATAATTTTTTCCGTCGAGCCAGGACTATCCCATTTTAAAAATGCCTTACCTAGCGAATACAGTCTTTCCGCTAGTTCTTTTTTATCGATATATTGGCCGAGATCGATGCGGTAATTCTGGTTTAAAAAGCGATAGGGGTTTTCCTCGTCTTGCAAACTGGCAGAGAGCGCAGACAAACGCACCTCGGTGAAGATATTGGTATCGCGGTTGGGTATAGCGTCTCCGGCGGCAGTTTTTAATTCTTTTTGCGATAGCGCGAAATACCATAGCAAATCCTGCGCTTGGTAAACTTCATAATGCGCCAGTGTAGCGGCGATCGACGGATGCTTCATGCGTTCAGATACTTGATCATAGTCATAGTGAATGGGGCTGAGTGAGCCGAGTAACATAAAGTCGCCGGTGTCGATGTTGGCGAAACTGATGACATAGGGAAATACATTGGTAAAAGCCTTGAAAATGGAACGCAAGGTCGTCACGTCCATTTTGAACAGGTTCACCCATTGACTATAAAACCCCCCTTCGTTGAGCCGCGATTTTACGATGGTGAAAAACTCCTGGGTAAACACGTTCGACGCCCCAGCGAGCCAAGGGTGAGACGCTTGTGCCGCAATGATGTCGTATCGCTTGTCTTCAACAAGCAATGTATTTCGCGCATCGTTAAACGACAGGTTTACGCGAGGGTCATCAAGGGCGATGGCCGGACCATTTTCCAATGTGCGTATGGCCTCAACAACGGTAGGTTCGAGCTCCACCACACGCACGCTTTTCACATCGGTATGCGTGAATGCACGGGTTGTCAGTCCACCACCATAGCCGACAACAAAGGCGCTTTCCGGGTTTGGATGTAGAAAGTAAGGCATGTAGGCAAGCAGACTTTCGATGATGAGCGTCTGCTTGTTATTTTTCATATTGATAATGGATTCGTTTAGACCATTTGCCTGGACTTTGGCGTATTCACCGTCATAGGTGACCAGGCTGATGACGCTGACCTTTCCTTCTTTCAGAAACAGGAATTCCGGTTCTTTGCCCTGTGAGGCCTGTTCGTCATACATATAGTCGACCGATGCAATCATTTCCCTGTAGTCGAGATGCGGCCATAAAAAATGGCTGCTAAGGGCGACGGTTGCGCAAAGCGCGATCGCAGTGCGCTGTGCTGGTCGGGTTGTAATCAAAATAAAGAGTGCACCTGTGACCAAGGTCAATATGGCCATCGAGCTTAGTAATGTATCGGTTCCCCAGGTGGGAATTATCCAGAATCCTGCGGCAAGCGAACCGAGTATGCTGGCGAGTGTGTTGACTGCGTAGGCTTTGCCTACGCGCTGGCGAACGCCGTCGAGATCACCGCAATAGAGTCGCAGATTTACCGGGAAGATAAGGCCTAACACAAACGTCGCCGGGAAGAGTAAAAACAGGATAGTGAGATATTTGATGAATTGTTTATTCGTCTCTTCGATACTCATATGGTTGATGCCTTCGTAAATACTCGGCACCAGGCTCAAACCACCGCGGGTAAACAAAAATAACAGCGCGAGACAGATCATGCTCAAGCCAAGAAACGCGGCTGGATGGCGTATCCGTTGAATATGATTTTTGATAAACCAGGATCCCATCGCTATACCGAACAAGAAAATGGTCAATATGGACGCAAAACCATAAATTGTCGTTCCCGCGAATATCGACAAATATTTTGTCCAGCCAACTTCTGTCGCGATCGAGACAAAGCCGGTCATGAATAGTGTGGCCAGGGCCATGCTGCGAACACCAAGACCCGGCATTGAGTCATAGTGCTTGTCCGTTGATTGGCGATCTTCGAGTGGCGGAAACTGTAGTCGGCGATTGGCCATCATGCCGATAAAAACGATAGTCAGATTAAGTGCAACGGCGATATAAATCGCCCCATCGAGTCCGAAGTTGGGAATAAAAACAAACCCGGATAACATGGCGCCAAATACGGCGCCCAGGGTGTTTAGACTATATAACTGACTTACACGCAAACCGACGTGTTGATGTCGGCGCACCAATATACCGGCCATTACCGGAAATGTTGCACCCATACACAGAGTGGGTATCAGCAGTAGTGTCAGGGTAATCGCGAATTTCGTGCCGAGTTGACCGCCACTGGCCCCGATTTCAGCCATTAAGCCATCCAGGTTCAGTAAGGTGGGTAGTAATAATAGTCCGCTAAGCGCAATCAGCGCTTCAAGCACGATATAGGGCGTTAAATTCTGAATGCGTTGGCGGGTGATGCGCTCAGCGGTGTAGCTACCCAGCGCCATGCCGAGAAAAAATGCGGCCAGAACAGTACTGATGGCTGCACTGGTAGAGCCCATGCTTAGCCCAAGCAGTCTCACCCAGCTGACCTGATAGGTTAAGGCGGCTGTACCCGAAAGAACCAGAAACAGCGCCGATAACACATACACGGCGTATATCCTTTTAATACCGAAAATCGCCAGCGGAAGTTATCGACCGGCTAAACTGCAGCGTCACAGAGAATCGCATGTGACACTCCCCCCACGTAGGCCCATGACCCGAATACATATCGTTTTATACTTATTGTTGTTGAAGAAAGAAGCTTAATTAGAAATCGTCTCGTTAGGCGCAGACCAGTTAAAACTGACTACCTGTTTATGGCTGTTGAAGCGAATCTCCAAAACCTTGAGATTGGCGTCTTTGAGTTTGTGTATCTTGCCCTTGCCATAGTAATAGGTCCACCGGGTGTAATAAGTTCCATCCATCTCGACCACTGCCCCGGTACTCGTAGGTTCACCCATCTTTCCCTTGACCTGGGCCTGGGTGGTTTCACCACGCTTTACCCATGCCTCGAAATCCTTGGGATTAAAATCTGTTCCGAACTGTATGGTGGCGCAGGCGCTAGCCAGTACGAAAATCAACGATATAACAGTGAACTGCAGACTCTTTTTCATTTTTCCTCAGACTTCTTTTCAAGAAATTAAAACCAACTTAATCACAGCGACTATACTTAGTTGTACACGCAAACTGAAAAAGTGCTGCAATCAAGACAAAAGTTTAGTAATAATAGATACATATACCGAGACCTGTAAAGGGCGCAATTCTAAAAATTACCGCGTGTGGGAAGAGGGAAAACGTGAAAAATCAATTTATTAACATCATGACGCCCCGACTGGTACGTTACCTCGGCGTGGCCTGGATCATATTTTTTACGCTTCAGCTCGGCGGTTGTGAACAGTTAAAAGAGCTATCCGCAAATCGAAGCCAATCTTCTCAACCTGAAAGTGTTTCAAAGGGTGGAAATACCGAAAACACCACAATATCCAACGCGAATGGTAGTGGTGAGACTTCTGACGTGATTGTTACGGAAACGGGCACAGGCAGCAGCAACACTATTGATAATTCAAATTCAACCAGCCAAAGTAACAACAATAGCGGCACAGACAAGGTACCTGCAGACAGTTCTGAAACACAGAGCGATGCGACTAACAATACGTCGGATACCAATAGCACGAATACAGAAACAGATACTAACTCAGGTACAGGTGTCGGATTCGGCACGAATGCAGGGACTGGTACGGGTTCTGGGTCTGGCACAGGTACGGGTTCAGGCACTGGAACAGATACAGGCACTGGAACAGATACAGGCACTGGAACAGATACAGGCACTGGAACAGATACAGGCACTGGAACAGATACAGGCACTGGAACCGATACAGGTACTGGAACAGATACAGGTACTGGAACAGATACAGGTACTGGAACAGATACAGGTACTGGAACAGATACACCAACCGATATCCCCGCTTTTATGCCGATGCCGGATTTCGTCGATTCAGCAGGGACACAATGTCATACGTCGGCTACTTCTTCGGGTGATTTGCCTGATCTAGTTAAAATCATCGGCTACGCCCAGTGCGGTGGCCTCGTAGTCGGACAACGTCAAACCATACAGATTGCCGCTCAGGATTCTTTTCCGAATTTGCTGCACATGGTTGTTAAACAACCCGGTGGGGAATCGGCGCCAATCGTCTGTGAAAATCTGCTGACTAACGGTATTGCAACGAAAATTGTGCGTTGCAGCTTTATCGCGACTACCGATAACGTTGAAGTCTTAGTATTTGATGAGGCGCTTTCTCCGCTGCAATTTGGGTTTCAGAGTATGCGCTACAGCGTGATCGAGGGTGGATTCCTGCAGCTGAGAAACATGCCGATTTTGTTGAATCCCGGTAGTACATCGCAAGTTGTCGATGGTGAAGTAGCCGCCCAGGGTGGCGTGTCTTTCAGTACCTTTATCGCGGCAAAAGCGGGTGGCGAGGCAATGTCGAGCCAGTTGAACACACGTGTCGTTTTGTATCCTGATCATATCGACGATCTGGTTTTACTCCTGGTAGAGGCCCCTCCCGAAAGTTCTGGTATCAAATCCTTAGTTTGCGGACCAAAATATGTCACAAGAGTGCAGAATGGTCTGTCAGCGATCGAGTGTGAGGGGGCGTTTGCCGAATATACTCAGCTTAAGATAACCGTGTTTGCGCGTGGGAATAACAGTACTGCGGATGAGCTTCCCTATCAGAACACGATCATCAAAGGTGGGACGACTTTTAAACTACAGGTTGAAACCTATTAAAAAAACCTGGCTTTACTTCGCTCACATTTATAACTAGATGAAAAATCATCGTTTTCAGTGATAAATCACTGAACTTCGCTATCAAGAATAGTATAGAAAATTCCGATATATATAGAGGCCTAAAAGGTCAAACTAACTTAATGATTAATATCGGAATTTTTCGACTCGTCATGTTGTTCGACGATAGATGCACGCCACGATGGAAAAATTTTTCAGCAAGCTGTCGATCAGGGCGAAGTTAAACATCATCATCGCCTTCATATTCCTGGCGGTAATTGCGGTCGCTACCGTGGTTAACGTCATGAGTGAACGACGTTATATTCTTGAGGTTGCCAAAGAACAGGTAACCGATCTCTCCTATTGGTATTTCGATAGTCTCAATACCATGATGCTGACCGGCACCATGGAACAGCGATCTATATTACGTGAAAAGCTATTAGCGCGTTCTCAGGTTAAAGAGGCACGCGTGGTGCGCGGCGAACCGGTCTCTCATCAGTATGGGCCAGGTCTACCGGAAGAACAGGCGGTGGATGAATTGGACTACAAAGGTTTGCAAGGTGAATCCAGTCTCATCGTTGAAGATACACCTCAAGGTCGTGTCATGACCGTAGTGACCCCATTTAAAGCAAGTGAAAACACCCGCGGCGTGAATTGTCTGCGCTGCCACGATGTGAAGCCCGGCGCGGTGAATGGCGCGATTCGCGTGTCATATTCATTAGCGCATATGGACGGCAATTCCGCGACCGAAACGATTCGTAATGTGGTAACGAATCTGGTGCTGTTCTGGGTCGGAATGATACTGGTTAATATGCTGTTACGCCGCTGGGTCATCCTGCCGCTGGGAAAACTCAATCACGCCGTTAGTCAGCGTGGTCAAGGCGATACTGGCATACGCGTCGAGCTTGAAGGAAATGATGAATTTACGAGGCTGGGACGCGCCTTTAACACCATGGCTGACAATATCAATGCTGCCAATGATCGTGAACACCAGACTGCCGTCGATTTGCAGACCAAGGTCGACGCGATGCTTGAGGTGGTAAACCGTGTAACCGAAGGTGACTTTAACGCGCGCGTACCGTTCTCAGGTAATGATGCCATCGGTGAGTTGGCGAGTAGTCTGCAAATCATGATTGACTTCATCAACACGTCTATCGAACAAAAGAAATTAGCGGTGGAAACCTTGCAGAAAAAGGTCGATGACTTACTGCTCATCGTAACTTCTGTTGCGGACGGAGATCTTACCCAGAATATTTCCATCGGTGGCAACGATGCGATCGCGCAATTAGCGCAAGGCGTACAAACGATGACCTCGCGTCTCAATGAACTCGTCGCGCAAGTGCAACGCTCAGGTGTGCAAGTGACCTCTGCGGCGACTGAAATGGCGGCAAGCGTTAAGCAAGTGGAGCTTACCGCAGAAAAGAATGCGCTTACCACAGGAGAAATCGCCACTACCGCAACTGAAATCTCCGCAACGTCTAAAGAATTGCTGGAGACCATGGACGAAGTGGCGGAAGTCGCGGAAAAGGCCTCTAGCTCAGCGGAACAGAGTCACAAGGGGCTGGTGCGCATGGAAGAACTCATGCGTCAGGTGGTGGAGTTTTCCAGCATCGTATCAGACGAACTGGAAGTGTTGAGCGATAAGGCCACAAATATCAGTGACGTGGTGACGACAATTTCGCGCGTGGCGGACCAAACCAATTTGTTGTCCTTAAATGCATCCATCGAAGCGGAAAAAGCGGGCGAATATGGCCGCGGTTTTTCCGTCGTTGCCAATGAAATACGACGTCTCGCAGACCAGTCGGCGGTAGCGACTTTAGACATTGAGCAAATGATAAGAGAGATGCAAGATGCGGTGAACTCAGGTGTGCGCAGTATGGGTAAGTTCGCCCATCAGTTGCAGGAAAGCGTTGCAGTGGTACAACACGTGAGCCAGGAACAATCAGAGATCATCGATCGCGTGGAAACACTCGGGCCGCGCTTTGAGTTAGTACACAAGGGAATGCACTCTCAATCTAAACGGGCAGAACAGATTAACGACGTGATGAAGCATCTCAGTGATGCTGCTCGACGCACAGTGGAATCACTGCATATTTCCTCCGCTGCAATTGAACGGCTGAATAATGCGGCAGGTGGGCTGCACAGTAGTGTGTCGCGATTTAAGGTGAGGACTAAAAACGCTCTGTTCAAAGATGGCGATAGTGGTGGCTCATCATGAACGAAGAAAAAATAGCAAAGCTGGTAGAGCAGGCCTGTTGGCGTCAAATTGGCGTCTGGAGCAGTAAAGTAGGGCGATGTGAATATTTGGAAATTGTTCGGCACTGTCGAAACTGCGAGGTGTTTTCTTCGGCTGCGCAAGGGGTGTTTGCGCGTGAAAGTAGTCAGGCAAAACTGTTTGAACGCTCACTTGACTTATTTCATTCAGGCGAAGTTGTAGCGCGTAGCGAAGGGATTTCTCTGTTGCCATTTCGCTTGGGAACGACGTGGTTTTGCACCCGACCTAAAGAGGTTATCTCCATAGCCCCCCAAAGCAAAGTGCACAGAATTCCGAATAGGGAGAGTGGCTTTATTCGAGGACTTGTACCGGTGGATGGCGCGATCTATCCCAGCATATGTTTGAATGTCTTCTTTGGTTTGACCTGTGCTGGCGAGGAGCGTTATCAGGACACAGGCGTATTTGAACGCACGGTGATTTTGCAAGCAGGTAAAAAACGCCTGGCGGTGTCAGTGGACGAGGTGCGCAACTTACACTATTTCAAGGCGCAGGAGGCAAAACCTCCAGGGCACAGGTGTAGCGACAAGTTACGTCCATACGTGAAACAGGAATTCGTTTTTGATTCCTATCTTGATGAAGTCGTTTTCGAACTGGATATGGAGTCAATTGGTCTGCAATACCTGAAGGCTTTGACATGAGTGGAAACGGTGGAGATCTCAGTGATTTTTCCATGCTTGATCTGTTTCGCATGGAGCTCGACAGTCAGACAAATATTCTCAATCAGGGTTTGCTTGCGCTGGAGAACCAAAATGCATCGGCAAAGGAACTTGAACGGTTGATGAGAGCTGCACACTCTATTAAAGGCGCCGCACGCATGGTGAATGTCAATAGCGTTGTGCGAATTTCTCATGTATTGGAAGAGTGCTTTGTGCAAACTCAGCAACGCAATCTGAGACTCAGTCATGATGATATCGACGCATTGTTGGGCAGCATAGACGTTTTGTGTGAAATTGCCAAACTTCCCGACAGTGATATGACCAGTTGGGATGCAAAATACGAAATTCAAATTGGCACAATAGAATCAAACTTGTTGGCAATAGCGAATAAGAATAAACGAGATTCAGTGGTTGTGACCAGTAATGATATAGATGCCCGGCTGTTACGTGATGAGGCGAATAAACAGTACGCGAAGGAAACGCTATTAAATGAGGAACGGAACACACTGCGAGTAGATGTAAATCGTATCAATCGCATTCTAAGCCTTGCCGGTGAATCGCTGGTAGAAAGTCACCGCCTGAACGACATGATGGAAACGTTCACCCAGTTCAAACAACAGCAAAATCGCTTAATGGATGAGTTGAATCGCCTGCGTGTGACAATGCGAGATGCGCCGATAAGCGGTTTAGTAAAGTCGCAATTTCAAAAATGCTATACGTCTGCCATGCATATGCGGCACACCTTGAATGAAAGGATTGTTGAGCTTGATAGTTTCGATCGCCGCAATGCGCTATTGATCGAACGCCTGCATGAGGAAGTACGATCTACGCGCATGCGTCCGGTATCGGCTCTTGTACATGCTTTTCCTCGTATTGTAAGGGATCTGGGAAGAACGCTGAGTAAAAAAGTCAAACTGCATATGTCTGGTTTGGCGACACTCGTGGATCGTGAGGTATTGGAACGTATAGACACGTCATTGAAACACCTGATTCTAAACGCGGTTGATCATGGCATTGAGGACGAATCGACCAGGTTGAATATGGGTAAAACTGCTGAGGGTCATATTACGCTTGAAGTGTCACAGAGCGCTGGAATGTTGTTTATTGTCGTCGAAGATGATGGCAAAGGGGTGGATCTTAGTGCCTTAAAACGGAAGGTAGTTAAGAAAGGAATTTCGAAAATGGATGTTCTTGACGATATGGATTCAAGCTCTTTGTTGTCGTTTTTGTTTATGGCTGGATTTAGTACGCGTAGCCGGACTGATACTCTGTCCGGGAGGGGAGTAGGTCTTGATTTGGTGCGTGAAACGATAGAGGGACTGGGAGGGAGCATATTTGTAAGTAGTCGCCCGGGGGAGGGAACGCGTTTTCAGTTACTTCTACCCCAAACAGTTTCCATTATGCGAATTCTATTGGTGGAAGCGGCAGGTGAGTTATATGGTTTTCCCTTGTCGCGAGTACACCGCGTGACGCGGATACAACGACAGGATATCGCAAAGAATTTACACGGCTATTGTTGCTATTTTGATGACGGCACGTTTCAGTTAATCAGTATTGATCAACTACTGGGTGAAAGTGTGCCAGAGCTTGCTCCAGAGCTGGACGTAGTCTTAATTGATCAGGCGGATCAAAAAATCGCGATTATCGTCGACAATATACTTGGACAGCGCGAAGTCTCGGTACAACGTCTTGATCCTGATCTTGGAGACATTCCAGGTGTTGATTCCGCGGCTATACTCGATGACGGTGAACTGACCTTGATTTTCAGTTCTCACGCACTGGCTGGGCTTTACAGCGATTTGAATGCAGAACGCAAGATTAATCTTGCCATGCCTCGGCGTCGTGGCGAGCGATACCTGCTTTTGATATGCGATTCTCCTACAACACGTGAAACGGCAAGACGTTTTTTGGTTCGACACGACTATCAAGTGATTACGATGCGCTATTCAGACAGTGTGGTTGATCGAATCAGAGGACAGACACCTGATGGCGTCATTGTCGGAACTGACATAGGGGAGGACTCGCTGCGAAAATTGTTTTTTGTATTGAACAAGGATGAATCTTTGCGTCATACACGCACCATGATGTTAGTCGATGATATGGACAAGTCTTGGTTGAATGAAGATCAATGGGCAATGCCCCAGTTGAATACGCGAGACACGGTTCGACAGGCCTTTTTACATACGGTGAACGCAATGTTGGCAGGAAAGCATTAATGCGAATTGGAATCGTCAATGATGTGCCATTAGTTTCTGAAGGATTACGCAGGGTATTAATGCGTCATACGGAATTCGATGTCGCGTGGCTAGCCTGTGACGGTCAGGAAGCCGTAGATAAATCAGGCATGGATCTGCCAGATGTCATTTTAATGGATTTAATCATGCCGGTAATGGACGGGGTGGAGGCTACACGGCAAATCATGCAGAACAATCCCTGTCCGATACTGATTGTTACCGCCTCAGTTGATGAGAATATTGCGATGGTATTCGACGCGATGAGTCACGGTGCGCTCGACGTTGTTACCACGCCTTTAGCCTGTACCGGAGACCCGGATCTGGGTACAGACGAGTTTCTGACTAAGATCAAACTCGTGCATGCCGCGGCTATGGCGACTACAACTCAGTTAACATCCAAGCGCGCGCAGAGTGCCAGTATGGATGCGTGTATGGAGGCCACCGGCCTGGTGGCAATAGGCGCTTCTTCTGGCGGCCCACAGGCGATTTTGAATGTATTAAATAGAATGTCGCGGAATTTGCCAGTCGCTATTGTTGTCGTACAACATATGGACGAAAAATTTGTCCCCAGCTTTATAGAGTGGCTACGTCAGCAACTGGGTCGGCCAGTACAGCGGGCTGTGGAAGGGAGTAAACTCTGTCAGGGGCGAATTTACGTTGCAGTGACCTCGGATCATTTGGTGCTTAATCAGGACCGGCACCTGGCGTATACCACTTTGCCGCTAGACTATCCTTATCGACCTTCTGTCGATATTTGGTTAAACAGCGTGGTGGAAAACTGGAAGCGCCCCGCGTGTGGTGTATTGCTGACCGGTATGGGAAGTGATGGTGCCACGGGATTGAGAAACATGCGGGAGAATGGTTATTACACCATTACGCAGGATAGGCAGACCAGCACGGTTTATGGAATGCCCGGTGCTGCGCGAGCACTTGACGCAGCAATAGAAGAATTACCGCTGGAACAAATCGGTCCAGCGGTCGAACGTTATATGGCAGCAAGAGTTAGATAAAGAGTATGGGTTGAATGTCAGGCGAAATTCAAAAGACACATGACGCACAGAAAACCATTGTGATGCTGGTAGACGATCAGTCTATTGTTGCGGAAGCTGTGCGTCGTATGCTGGCCGACGACCCGGAGATCGAATTTCACTATTGTGATCAACCGACGCGGGCAATTGATTTCGCCACGGAGTTACGCCCTACTGTCATATTGCAGGATCTGGTTATGCCTGATCTCGACGGTATTTCTCTGGTACGACACTATCGCTCAAATTCTGTAACAGCAAATGTGCCGGTCATAGTTTTATCGACCAAGGAAAATCCGAAGGATAAAAGCCTGGCCTTTAGCGTGGGGGCAAATGATTACCTGGTTAAACTTCCGGACAAAATAGAATTGATCGCGCGAGTGAAAGCGCATTCACGCAGCTATCTCACACAATTGGAGCGTGACGAAGCATATCGTCAGTTACAGGAATTGCAGGCTCAGTTGGAAGAGAGTAACGCGACTCTGCAATTGCTTTCCTGCCTGGATGGTTTGACAGGAATTGCCAATCGTCGTCGATTCGACGAGTTTATGAAAAATGAATGGAAGCGTGCACGTCGCGAACAATCCGTATTGTCGATGATCTTGGTCGACGTGGATATGTTTAAGGCATATAACGATAACTACGGCCATCAACAGGGTGACGATACCTTGAAAAGAGTCGCCAACACACTAAGCGCGGTGCTCAATCGCCCGGCGGACTTGCTGGCGCGTTATGGTGGAGAAGAGTTCGTCGTCGTCTTACCTGACACCGATCTGGACGGCGCATACAAAATGGCTGAGCGTTTTCGTGGTAATGTGATGGACCTTAACATTCCACATGACTATTCAACCCAGAAAATTGTGACGATAAGCGCAGGTATTGCGGCGTGCAAGCCGTCTGAAAAAGAGAATACACCTGAACGACTACTCGAAAAAGCAGACAAGGCTCTGTATGCGGCAAAGGAACAGGGAAGAAATCGGATAGTTTCTTACAACGATTTGAACAAGAAGAAATAGGACACAAATTCTGAAGTTGTAAAATTTATTAGTTTTTCTTTAGTTTAAACTGATTAATCAGCGTTTTGAGCTCGCTAGTCATGTTCGACAGCTGGTGGGATTTTTCCAGGGATGAACTGGCATCGTTGACTACCTTTTTAGCCATATCAGATATTTCGTGAGTGATATCACTCAAACTCTCATTCGATTGACGATGTATTTGAGATGCACTTTCGATACGCCGGTTTAGTACGGCAATTTTCTCGATCTCGCTCATCATCGCAATCAGATCTTTTGCCACCGAAGAAACGGTTTCCGAATTCTCATGTGCAAGCATCTTGGCGTTCTCCATCGAGCTTACCGCGACATTGGATTTACTTAGTAGTTGATCGATTATATTTTTGATTTCGGTTGTGGATTCATGTGTGCGTGATGCCAGGGTACGTACTTCATCGGCGACTACGGCAAAGCCTCTGCCTTGTTCTCCAGCGCGTGCGGCTTCGATAGCGGCATTTAGCGCAAGTAAATTGGTTTGTTCTGCGATATCGCTAATGACGTTGATGACTAGTCCTACTTCATTGCTCTGTTGCGCCAGAGCCTCGATGCTGTCAGCTACTCGGGTAATCTCTTCCGAGAGTTGCGTGATAGAACGGGTTGTTTGTTCCAGATGATGGCTGCCTTGACTGGCTTTTTCCTCGGTCGTGTTGGCGTTTTCCGAAGCGGCAACCGCATTTTCGTTGATTTCAACAATACCGCGTAGCATTTCCTGTATTGAGTGGTTGGTAACCTTGCTCTTCTCAAGTTGCTGACTGGCGCTATTTTGTGTTGTGCGGGCCAGATTCGATACCGCATCTGTTGTTTCCGCTACACTAGCCGTCTGTTTCTGAATCTTGCCGATAATTTCGCGAAAGGTTTCCTGCATGGTATTGGTGCTTTCGGCCAGATCTCCAATCAGATCATCGTATTTAAAGTCGCAGCTTTGTGTGAGATCTTTTCGACCAATGGCTTGTGAGATGCTTCTGATTTCGCGTAATGGCGAGAGCAGGATGCGGTTGACCAGATAGAAATTGACAATGCCAATGGTCACTCCCGCGAGTATGCAGCCGATAGTAAACCATACCAACATTCCAGGTTTCCATTCGACGAACATGGCGGCATAAAATGGAAAAACAGCGCCCATGAACAATCCGAAGCCATAACACGCATACATAAGGCGCGCGAGCAGACTTTTTCTAGGGTTGCGAAGAAGAATCCAACTGCGACTTTGTTTCACGTCTATTCAGGTGTCTATCCGTTATTCATCAAGATATAACGACAAAAGAGGCCCTGATTTTGAGTGTTTTTAACGAATTTAATATGAGAGACAGTGCGGTTATAAGTCTGGCGGCATAATTCGCGCAGTTTTAACCATGTTTTCAGAGGTCTGCATGATTTCGATGGCATATTCGTTAATCTTGACGCTTATTCCTGCTTCCGGAATGCTTTCCAAATATTCCACCACCACACCGTTTAATGTTTTTGGTCCGTCTTGAGGAAGATCCCATTGCATCACACGATTTAGTTCACGGATATAGGTGCTGCCATCGACGAGAAAACTCCCGTCCTCCTGGGGATGGATTTCCTTGATGAGTGCTGACGGGTCGCTGGTAAACTCACCGACGATTTCCTCAAGAATATCTACGAGTGTAACCAGGCCCTGAATGTCACCATACTCGTTAACTACCAGACCAATTCGGCGTTGCTGGCGTTGAAAATTAAGCAACTGTGTATTGAGTGGCGTGGCTTCCGGAATAAAATACGGCTCTCGCATGTTGGCCTCAATCGCCTGTTTCGAAAACTCTTCCTGAGCCATCAAATGCATGACGTGCCGAATATGGAGAATTCCTTCGATATTGTCTATATCACCACGGTATACCGGCAGACGGGTATGCTGACTGTGAGTGAGTTGTTCTTTTATATCTGCCCAATCGTCTTCGAGGTCGATTCCCTGCACTTCATTACGTGGAATCATGATGTCTTCGACAGTCACTTTTTCGAGGTCCAGTATGCTCAGCAACATTGACTGATGTCGTTTTGGAATCAATGCGCCGGCCTCATTTACGACAGTGCGCAATTCTTCCGTACTCAAGTGATGGCTGTTCGCGCCTTCGACATCGACGCCTAACAAACGCAGCAAGGAATTGGCTATGCCATTGACCACCCATACCAGGGGATAAAGTATTTTCAGTAGTGGAATAAAGATAAAAGCCGCAGGAAAGGCGATGCGCTCTGGATGCAAAGCGGCCAGCGTTTTAGGCGCGACTTCCGCAAAAATCAAAATGACAAGTGTTAATAGGCCCGCCGCGATGGCGATGGCAGTTTCCCCACCTAAACGCAAGGCGATGATAGTGGTTAATGATGAGGCGAGGATGTTAACAAAATTATTGCCAAGCAGAATGAGGCCAATCAGGCGGTCAGGACGCTCGAGTAAGCGGTTCGCTCGAATAGCGCCCTTGTGCTTGATCTGCAGCAGATGTCTCAGCCGATAACGATTTAACGTCATCAAGCCTGTCTCTGATCCCGAGAAAAAGGCGGACAATATTAAGAGAAAAATCAGTGAGCCAAACAGCGCACTTAAAGGAATTTCATTCAATGATGGCTAACCCCTTTAGCCTCGATAAGCGGAATCCAACCCGTATTACACGGGCCATTGTGGGCGCTGTCAATCCCGAATGACGTCGGTAACGTTTTAACCGAGATCAAATTTATCGACATTCTTCATGGAATAGTGCGTTGTTTTTTTTCAATAAATGTTAAGTTTTCCGTTATATTTGCCGTTTAACGCTTGAGCAGTATTTCGAGTACGTATTTACTGCCGAAGTAGGCGACCATTAGTGTGACAAAGCCGCTAATGGTCCAGCGTACGGCAGTACGACCGCGCCAGCCGTGTTTCCAGCGCCCCCATAACAGGGTGGCAAACACTAGCCAGGCCACGACGGAAAGCACGGTTTTGTGCACGATGTGTTGAGCGAACATATCTTCAAGGTAGACAAAACCGCTGGCAAGAGACATGGTTTGTAGGGCGAAACCGATGCTGATCATTTGAAACAATAATGTTTCCATGGTTTCAAGTGCAGGGAGCGCACGGATAAAACCACCCGGATGGCGGTTATGGAGATTTCGCTCCTGGGTAGATAGCAGTATTGCCTGTACACAGGCTAGCCCAAGAAGGCTGTAGGCCAGTATGGAAAACAGGATGTGAATACTCAGGCCTCTCGCTTCATTCAGCACAATATGTGTTGTCGGAACGGTGGTATGTATAGACAATACGATGGCTGTTACGGGAAAGATAATGATGCCAAGCGCTTCGATAGGTTTGTTCATCATCGCGATTAACAGTAGACTTGCGACGAACCAGACAGCAACGGAACTTATGTTGGTAAATCCAAGGTTGAGACCGGCTTCGGTCACTACGGTAGCGTATAAGGCCCAAGCGTGAAGCAACAGTGCGACGAAGGTACACAGAAGTACAATGCTTTTACCTGGTGCGGCGGCGAGGTCAGGTCTAAGACGACGCAGCAGTATAACGGATGAAAGCAGATAACAAAGTATGGATAGCGCACTAACAAAAGTAAGCATTGTAAACGGGGCTCCGAGGAAACTCAGGCGAATAATGGCACAACCCCCGGCGCCATTGAAGGGGTAAGTTGGCAAAAATGGCAAACTTTTTCAGGACGAGTAAAGAGAGCAGGTTCAGAACAATATGAAGATTCGGGTCCTAGGATGTAGCGGCGGTATCGGTGCAGGTCTTCGAACCACGTCAATTTTGATTGACGATGACATTCTGATCGATGCGGGTACTGGCGTCGGTGATTTATCGCTGGATGAGATGAGTCGCATACGACATGTGTTTCTGACGCATTCACACATGGACCATATCACTGCACTTCCTTTGATGATCGACAGCATATTTGAACGTATCAATGATCCTATCAACGTGTACACGCAGCCTGAAACCGCCAAGGCGATCAAGGAACATGTTTTCAATTGGATGATCTGGCCAGATTTTACAGTTTTACCTACAGAAGAAAATCCAGTGCTGAATTTTCACTCGATGGTGCCAGGTGAAACGATCGAGATAAAGAAGCGCGTCATTGAAATGATTGCTGTCAATCACAACATTCCTGCCGCAGGTTATCGCGTACAGGGAGAGAATGGCGCGTTCGCGTTCAGTGGAGACACAACAACCAATGACTCATTCTGGGAAGCGCTTAACAAACACGGATCATTAGAATTACTGTTTGTGGAAACGGCGTTTACCAATCGACAACGAAATCTCGCGCAAATTGCCCATCACTATTGTTCCTCGTTATTGGCTAATGACCTGAACAAGCTGAAGCATCGCCCCGATGTCTATCTCACGCATCTGAAACCAGGCGAGGAAATTGCCATACTCTCGGAAATGCGCGTGGCGGTACAACAGTTCGCCCTTAAAACCTTGGTCGGGGGCGAGGTTTTTACGTTATAATCCCAGGCCCTGTTTTCGCAATTATTCCGACAAGGCCGACCCATGCTCGAAAATCTCACCGATCGCTTTGCCCAGTCTCTACGAGCCATTCGTGGTCAGGCACGCATTACCGAAGACAATATCAAGGATACCCTGCGAGAAGTACGCATGGCGCTACTGGAAGCCGATGTAGCCTTGCCTGTGGTGCGGGAATTTGTTAATCGCGTCAAAGAGCGGGCGGTTGGCCAGGAAGTCATCAAGAGCATCTCCCCCGGCCAGGCCTTTGTCAAAGTCGTCAATGATGAACTTATCCATGTCATGGGTGAGGCGAATGAGGAGCTAAATCTTAGCGTACAACCCCCCGCCGTGATTCTGATGGCAGGACTCCAGGGGGCGGGTAAAACGACAACTGTCGCCAAACTGGCCCGTTGGCTAAAAGAGAAAAAAAACAAGACCGTGCTGGTGACCAGTGCGGACATTTATCGGCCCGCAGCAATCAAGCAGCTCGAGACCGTCGCCGCCGAAGTCGGTGCGCTGTTCCATCCCAGTAATGAAAAGCAAGACCCTGTTGATATTGCCAAGGGTGCGATAGACGCTGCGCGCAAGAAATTCGCCGATGTCGTCATTGTCGATACGGCGGGTCGCCTGCATGTGGATGAGGAAATGATGGCCGAGATTCGGCGTCTGCATGGAGCCATCAATCCGGTAGAAACCTTATTCGTCGTCGATTCCATGACAGGTCAGGACGCAGCCAATACTGCCAAGGCCTTTGGTGACGCCCTGCCCCTGACGGGTGTGGTGCTAACCAAGACCGATGGTGATGCCCGCGGCGGTGCTGCTCTGTCGGTAAGACAGATTACGGGTAAGCCGATCAAGTTTATCGGTGTTGGTGAAAAGACTACAGCTCTCCAGCCGTTTCACCCTGAACGTATTGCCTCTCGAATTCTTGGCATGGGCGACGTGCTCACCCTGGTAGAAGAGGCCGAGTCCAAGCTCGACAAAAACGAGGCCGCGCGCCTCGCGGGCAAGCTTCAGCGAGGGCAGGGGTTCGATCTAAACGATTTCCTCAGCCAGGTCCAGCAGATGAACAAGCTCGGCGGTATTGCCAACCTGATGGATAAGTTGCCGGGCATGGGGCAGCTCTCCGATGAGGTGAAGAGCAAGGTAAACGATAAGCAAATCAAACAGGTTGAAGCGATCATCCTGTCCATGACCCCTCAGGAACGTTCCCGTCCGGATGTCATACGCGGCTCACGCAAGCGTCGTATCGCTAATGGCTCCGGTACCCAAATTCAGGATGTAAATCGCCTACTCAAGCAGTTTACCCAGATGCAGAAGATGATGAAGAAGATGGGCAAGAAGGGTGGCATGATGAAGATGATGAAACAACTCAAGGGCGGTATGCCTAACGGGATGCCCTTTTAGCGCAACAAGGTTTTGCAGCCCCATCCAACCTAGAATTAAAAGGATTTAATATGCCGGTTTTCACTTTAGATCAGTGGAAGTCTCACCAAATGAAGGACTATACACAGCACTTGGCGATGAATTGCGGGGGAACGGCGGCGACGTTTGCGATATATGGCTTGGTGGAGAACGTGCCGGAGTCTGCCATTCGTAAATTGCTCATTCAGGAAAGCGTGCCCGGCAAGAAACTCGAGACGCTGATTAACCAGGCAGGTAAGGATAATATCCGTGCATCCAGTCCTGAGCGAGTCAAAACCGCCAACTATGGGGATGTCAATCCACATGAGCTAGGTGGATTGAGTTCTGAGGTATTGGAAGACATATATAAGGATATGTTGACGACTAATGGGTATCGCTGCGTTATACAGTCCTGCCATGTCAGCAAGAAGAAAGAGAGTTCCAATTGGTACAAGGATCCTCATTGGCAGACCTGGTATTTGTCTAAGAATGGCGAATTACGATCCTATAACGCCTGGCCTTATTGGACAGCGGCGACGATTAAAAACACCTTTGTCGGTACGCCAGTAGGTTTTATCGCAGTTAGTGGTCCACGAATTCGGGAGCAAGCGGTATTTCAAGCTATTCCACCGAGATCAGGGAATATAGAAGGACAGAAGAGTCGCTTTGATCAGCGAATCCGTCAATAACCACTTATCTGAAAAAACTTACCCGGAAGATACGAAATCTTACCTTGACGGACTTATTCACGTCGTTATGCGCTTGCTTCTGGAATGGTTTGAACTTCCGTAGAAGAATTGTCTGGAAAGCGTAATACAAACCAGAAGCGTGAACCTTTTCCTGGCGTACTTTCCACTCCGATATATCCTCCCATTAGTTCAACCAGCTGTTTACTAATCGCTAAACCAAGTCCTATACCGCCATGGATACGGGTAAAAGATTCATCGACCTGGGTGAATTTTTCAAAGATATAGGTGAGTTTGCCTTTTTCGATACCGCAACCGGTGTCTGTAACCGAGAATCGCAGCAGATTCCAGTTGTTATTGTCTTTGCTCACTTTAAGAATAATGGAACCGTGTTGCGTAAATTTATAGGCGTTGCTGATAAGATTAACCAGGATTTGTCGCAGTCGAATTGGATCTCCTTGTTGCGTTTCCGATAGCATCGGATCATATTGGAGTATGAGTTCTAAATCGGGTTTTTCGTGTGACTTCCTGAAGAGCTCTAGAACTTCTTCCAGTAGTTTTCGCAAATTGAAGGTTTCGAACTGCAGCGCAAATTCTCCTGACACGTTTTGAGAGTAGTCAAGAACATTGCTTAGTAGTTCGAGTAGATGAAGTCCCTGCGCATAGAGTACATCGACATATTGTGTTTGTTCTTCATCCAGCGGAGTATCCTTTAGGGAATCTGCCATTCCGATGATGCCGTTCAATGGCGTTCTTACCTCGTGGCTCATATTGGCGAGAAATAGTGACTTAGCCTTGTTTGATGCCTCTGCCGCATCCATGGCTTTAGATAAATCGGCGAGCGTATTTTGCAGGTCGGTGGTGGCTAGTCGTCGCCTTTCCACTTCTTCAGATAACATGTGATTGTTTTCAGCGAGTTGACTCTGAGAATTTGCAAGCTCAATGAGCGAGGAGCGAAATTTTTCCAGACTTCTGCAGACGGTTGCAATTTCATCATTTTCTCCTCTCAAGGGAATTTCAATATCTGTGTTGCCTTGTTGTAAATCGTTTAGCGTCTTGCTTATTACGCTAACATTGCGAGACATACTGCGCGTAACAGCAAAGCTCGTCAATAGCATAATCATGACAAATGCTGCTATGACGGTGCCAATAGGGTGGTACACGTCCTTGATGGTATCCATCTCCACAACCAGTTCGCTATTAATGTGAGATGAAATGTCAAAAATAATATGCGAAAGAAAGCTATTGGTTTTGTTAAAGCTGTTAGACGCCTCAAGCAAATATTTTTCTGACAGCCTGAGATTTACGGTAATCATCTCTATCGCGAGACTGATGGATTTTCGGTAAAGAATTAACTCGTCATGTATTTGATCAAAATTAATTTCATAGTCAAAATGATGCGCGTTCGGGGAGTGATTTACTTTGTTGGAAAGCTGGCTAACCAGGTTATCGATTCTATCGAGGTAGTTGCGACCAAGTAGGTAGGCATCTTGTTCGCTATAATTTTTCGGCGCATTTTTAATCAGATTAAATATATCATTGTGAATGCTTGAAAGTTCCTCGAAGCCCCGAGCAACAAGATGTAGTTGATGAATTTCCTCGATTGCGATGTGTTCTACCGTGTCTTCATACTGGCTGGCAGTTAAGAAGGTAAACGTGCTGGCAGTAACGATACCCAGGCTTGCAAGGAATAAAGTGAGTCGTATCTGATTTTTAAACGACCAACTGGAAAAGCTATTGAATTTCATCTTTCCCGGATTTTCTTGTTATCGTCTTCCAGGTCTCTGGTAAAACCGCATAGATTTCTGAAAACGAATGATTGTCGTCTGACTTGAATATATGGATTACCCCTTCTGGCTTAGGCCAGATTCCGATAGCCTCCTGTAAATTTGCCGTGTGCGCGACGATCACCTCATTTGTTCCGCCAGGAGGAATTTTGTGTAGTAGCTCGTTAAGAATGCGGGACTTTTTTTCGCGTTCCTCCCGTGTAAGGCTCATTACAAAGTAAAGCGAGTCATTTACCTGCGGTGCGCCAAAGGAAAGTTGAGCAGTCTCTATACAGCGGCAAAATGGGCTGCTGTGAATTTCGTGGATGGGAATGTTCATGTCCCGGAATGCCTGGCCTATCCACCTTGCCTGATTTCTGCCAGTCTCGGATAGCATTCGTTGAGTAGTACAGTCCTTCAGGTTTACTGGTTGGACATCTTCTTGTGTGTGGTCGGTTGCGGTATGCCGCATATAGATCACATAGCCGCCTTTTTTCAAAGTAGGAATGAAATCACGTAGAGCCGAGTCGGCAAGTAGGTGAGGCTGATTTGCCGCATAAACTGGTAAGGTGCCCAAGAAGACTATTGGGATTAATATGAAGAAATTCGCACAAAGATGGCCAGGTTTCATTTTTTATCACGCAACAAGGTCTATTGGGTTTATTTCGTCTCATATAAATAGAATCATTAGCAGGTAATTTGCGAGTAATAGTGGGGAAAAATGTGTAACTTATTGATATATATGAGTGTACAGGTTTGTTTGGACAAAGCTCGGGTGGGATTATTCTTGATACGTCGGCGGTTTGGCATAATTTGTAGCCAAACAAGGGATAATCCTTTAAATCACATCCACATTAGTATAAAATTCGCCGCTTCTTTGGGCATGGGTGGCTTGCGCGCGCCCGGCGGAGGCCGTAGACGGACCCGCAATAGGCCTACTGATTTATTTTGATGAGGATTTGAGTAGATGGTAACGATTCGTTTATCACGCGGCGGCGCAAAAAAGCGTCCTTTCTACCACATGGTTGTAACTGACAAGCGTAATCGCCGCGATGGCCGTTATCTTGAGCGTGTCGGCTTTTTCAATCCTATTGCAACTGGCGCTGAAGAGCGTCTTCGCGTCAACAAGGAGCGCGTGGAATTCTGGTTAGGCCAGGGTGCACAAACTTCTGAACGCGTTGCAAAATTGCTGAAAGAGGCATAAGCCAAAGTACGCATGGGTGGTGAGAGTCCGATTATCGTCGGTAGGATTTCGGGCATATATGGTGTGAAAGGATGGGTGAAGGTCTATTCTCACACCAATCCAATAGATAACATCACGCATTACAATCCCTGGTTGCTCCGAACAGGCCAGGGATGGCAGCCCCGTAAGGTGGTTGCTGCCCGGCAGCATGGTAAGGGCATTGTTGCCCTACTAGAAGACTGCCACGACCGGGATCATGCCCGAGCGCTGATTGATGTCGATATCGGCATCACCAGGGAACAGCTTCCAGCACTTGCCCCAGGCGAGTATTACTGGAATGATCTGGAAGGTCTGAGCGTTGAACATATCGATGGAACGCCAATGGGGAGAGTAGACCATCTATTCGCGACCGGCGCTAACGATGTGATGGTAGTCAAAGGCGATGTTGAACGCTTGATTCCATTTGTTCAGGGTTCCGTGATAGTTGAAATAGACCTGGAAAAACAGCTTGTTAAAGTTGATTGGCCCTTGGACTTTTAAGCGGTTCAGGCGCCAGATGAATGAAAATTGACGTCGTAACACTCTTCCCGCAAATGCTGACGGGATTTCTGGAATATGGTGTTATTGGCAGAGCGGTGAAGCGCAAGGATTTGGACATACAGGTCTGGAACCCGCGAGACTTTACCGCCGATCGTCACCGTACTGTCGATGACCGTCCATTTGGTGGTGGTCCCGGGATGGTGATGATGGTAGAACCGCTGCAGAAGGCGGTGCAGGCAGCAAAGGCAGCTGGGCCTGTGGGACGCAAAGTGATTTATCTTTCTCCCCAGGGGCGCAGATTGGACCAGCAGGGTCTGCAGGAATTATCGCAACGTCCAGGTGTAATATTAGTCGCTGGTCGTTATGAAGGCGTCGATGAACGTTTCATCGAGTCTGAAGTCGATGAGGAGTGGTCTATAGGGGACTACGTACTCAGTGGGGGCGAATTGGCAGCTATGGTCTTAATAGACGGCATGGCGCGTTTACTCCCAGGAGTGCTTGGGCACGAGGCATCGGCACAAGAGGATTCTTTTGTGTCGGGCTTACTGGATTGTCCGCACTATACCCGGCCCGAAAGCTATCAAGGCGAGACGGTACCAGCGGTATTGTTAAGTGGTGATCATCAGGCGATAGCCCGCTGGCGCGAGAAACAGGCGCTGGGCCGGACCTGGTTAAGAAGGCCGGAATTGATAAATGAATCCGAGCTGGATGAACGACAGCAGTTGTTACTGCGGGAATTCATCCAGGAACAAAATGAATCTTGAATACATCGATATTATGGAGTGAGCCATGAGCAACATTATTAATCAGCTCGAAGCCGAACAAATGAAGACCGATGTCCCTGACTTTGCGCCAGGTGATACTGTTGTTGTTCAGGTCAAAGTGGTTGAAGGTAACCGTGAGCGTTTGCAGGCCTTTGAAGGCATTGTTATTGGCAAACGTAATCGTGGTCTGAATTCCGCTTTCACTGTACGTAAGATTTCCCACGGTGAAGGGGTTGAGCGTACTTTCCAGACACATAGCCCTGCGGTTGACAGCATTACCGTTAAGCGTCGTGGAGATGTACGTCGTGCCAAGCTTTACTATCTGCGTGAACTGCAAGGTAAGGCAGCTCGAATCAAAGAAAAGCTTTCATAAAGTCTACTTTATGAGACTACGGAAAGGCGTGCATAGCACGCCTTTTTTTTGTAGTGTCTATCCGTTTTTATAGGTTGAAATTTTGCCGAGCCAATATAGCGGACAAAAATTGATCAGTGCAGTTAAGATCATTATTGCCGCCAGCACTCCCAGTACTATCGTCAAAACGCCTTGAACGGCGCCAGAGGCAATAACACCGATACATGCAATACCAATTATGATGCGAATAATTTTATCGGTTGTACCCAAGTTTTTGTTCATGACTGTGCCAACTCCTTTTCTGAAATACTAGTTATCAAGCCTACACCTATTACAGTACACAAACCGATACTTGTCAGTACGTGTTATGGCGCTCAGGAAATATATTTTTACAATTCTCAGGTAAATACCTTTCTATCAGGTTCGATACCCTCATATGACCGTACTGAAAGGGAACATTCCCAGCATGGAATTGGAAAATATCGATCAGCTCCCCGTATTTGATGAGGAAAGTACTGCGAACATGCGTAGTATGCTGGGCGATGAATTTGATCAAATCGTCAATGAATTCATCGATACCACACCGCCATTGATCGAAGCATTGTCTCTCGCCATAGAACAAGGCGACAAAGAGCAAATTATTGGCGTATCTCACCGACTCAAGAGCGGTAGCGCCAATCTGGGGATGATGGCATTTTCTACGGTTTGTAAATATATAGAAGAAAATATGCGCAACGGTGACGATGTGGATCTTCATCACTCACTGTCACTCCTTGTTCAGCAATTCGCTCGTATAAAATCCCACTAATTCTTCGCCGGCAACACCTAAGTCATGCTATGTTTTGTGCAGGTAAAACCAGTACAGGTAATTGTCATGGAAACAGTCAGCCTCGATACGCCAATTGGCTTCCTGCAAGCGTCAATCAGTGAGGGGAAGATTACCTCACTGGATTTTTCCGATGATGAGACTGGCGCGAACTCAGTAAGAGTCTCCCATCCAATACTCCAGCAATTACAACGTTATTTTGAAGATCCCAGGTTTCCGTTTGCGGTGGATATTTCGCCCCAGGGAACGGAGTATCAGCAACGTGTTTGGGATGCGCTAAGACAAATACCGGTGGGAAGCACTATCACTTATGGCGAGTTGGCCAAGCGCCTGGGAAGTAGTGCGCGGGCTATTGGAAATGCCTGTCGCAAGAATCCCGTTCCATTGATTGTTCCTTGTCATCGTGTTGTCAGTCAAAAAGGGATCGGCGGCTTCATGGGGCAAGTGAACGGAAAAGAGATTGCAATAAAACAGTGGTTATTGCGACATGAAGGTGTGGAGTATTGAGTGCTGTTGTAGAGACCTCTGCCGGATTAATCGAACGTTTCATTGATGCGATGTGGATGGAAGCCGGCTTGAGCGAAAATACGCTCAATGCCTATCGTAAAGATCTTGAAAGTCTGCGTGCTTGGTTGCATGTGAAGGGAGTCGATATCGAACTCGCGCAACGTAGTGATTTGCTGGCTTACCTCGGGGCGCTTAGTCGAGATGGTCGCAAGCCTCGTTCAATGGCGAGATTGCTGTCTGCCATGCGGCGTTTTTTTCGCTATTTGGTAAGAGAGGGTTTGCGAGAGGATGAACCTACTCGTTTAATCGAATCTCCTCGTCTGGGACGTACGCTACCGGCAACGCTGAGCGAAGAGGAGGTTGACAGCTTACTCGCTGCGCCTGCTGAGGACAGTGATCTCGGTATGCGTGACAGGGCGATGTTGGAGCTGTTGTATGCGACGGGGCTGAGGGTATCCGAGCTGGTGGGCCTGTTGTTGAGCCAGATCAGTCTCAACCAGGGAGTGGTTAGGGTCGTTGGTAAGGGAAATAAGGAACGGCTGGTGCCTATGGGGGATGAAGCCGTTAGTCGCTTGCAACAATATCTCCGTGTGGCGCGACCTGGTTTGATGAACGGTCGCATGAGCGATTCGGTCTTTGTCACCGCTCGTGGCACTGGTATGACCCGCCACGCATTCTGGCATATTATTCGGCGTTATGCCCTTGTTGCTGGGATCACCAAACCCTTGTCACCACATACGCTGAGACATGCTTTTGCTACCCATTTGCTCAATCATGGTGCCGATTTGCGAGTGGTTCAGCTCCTGCTTGGACATAGTGATCTCTCGACGACGCAGATATATACCCATGTTGCACGGGAACGGTTGAAATCCCTTCACTCAGCGCATCATCCGCGCGGATAAAAATCGAAATCTTTTACATGTTTACCTGTCAAAAAACTCAATTCCGGTGGCCACAGGGCGATAACGCTGGTATGTTGTGCCCCATTATTCGGGGTGGTAGCGCCAATTCAGGAGTAAAAAGTGAAAAAATTGAAGTTAATTGCTGCGATTATGTTGCTAATAGCGCCGACTATGCAGGTTTTTGCTGATAATCAAAAGGAAATTGAAGGAATCAGAGCCGCCTTAGCCAAAATTATCCCTCAGAATAAACCCGATGTAATTTCGCCATCACATATTCCGGGTATCTATGAAGCGGTTTTCGGGGCGCAGATTGTCTATCTTTCTGCCGATGCGCGTTACTTTATCCAGGGTGACCTTATTGACCTCACTACCAAGGTTAATCTGACCGAGCAAACGCGCGCAGTTCAGCGCAAGAAACTGGTGAAGAAAATGGATGAATCCACCATGGTGGTATTCAATCCCAAGGGGAAAGTAAAGCACACCATTTCTGTGTTTACTGATATTGATTGTGGTTACTGCCGCAAACTGCATCGTGAAATGGAAACCTACCTGGAAAAAGGTATCAAGATTCGTTATCTCTCGTTCCCGCGTTCCGGCCCCAACACCAAATCTTACTTCAAGGCGATTAGTGTCTGGTGCGCCAAAGATAAACAAGATGCCATGACTCGTTCAAAGTCGGGTGAAGAACTGCCTAAAGCGGATTGCAAACACCCAATCGATGAGCATATGCGTATGGCAGAAGATTTCGGCGTATCCGGAACGCCAACTATTGTGCTCGAAAATGGCGAAGTGATCCCTGGATATGTGCCAGCCGAGCGTCTTGAGAAGATTCTGAAAGACGTATAAGTCACTTTTTCCCCTTACATCAAAATGAACTGGATACACTCGATATCCAGTTCATTTTTCATATATTCAGGCGTCGCGTAGCGATTTTCAGCTACACTTTAAATACAAAAGCGATAAATAGTACCTAGAAGTCTACGTGGGGAATCCGACATGAGCAGAGAGCTGACACTAGCGTTTGCCACGCTTGGGGCCTTTATTGTCCTGTCCAGTTGTGGTGGCAGCCGTTGCTCCAATGGTGTGGCAGAGTGTGGCAAGGTTTCCGACACTGCCTCCTATAGCCATACAGCAATTACCCTGAATAACAGTTTTTCTCCCACGCTCTTACACCTTGCGGCTCCAGCTACAGCGCCACTGCAAGCACCCTGGGACGCTCGAGACAGGGGCTTAATGCGTATTGCTGCCGCGCGCACCCCGGACTCTGATATCGCCAAAGGCGTGGTGTTGGAGACGACTACGCCGTGCGAGGGCGGAGGCACACTGACAGATACCCAAAACAACGAACCGCCTCCATGGTATTCCCAGGGCGATAGCTACATCACGACTTATAGCGCCTGCGTGACTGGAGATACGCAAGTGGACGGCACGCGCTCGTATATTGTGGATGTCCTGACTGGGCAGCCGTATGTCGATGTCAGCTGGTCCACAGGGACAACCATAGCAAGAGATATCAGACGCACCGATTTAATTTCGGGACAGGTTAGCTACGCCAAAGGCAGCATGAGCGAACTAATGGCGGTGGTTGACGGTGTTCAATATACGCAGATACTGGCGGGAAGTTCGGATCGTAACTGGTTCAATAATGGTCAGGAACAAATAGGCATAGAGGCTTATGAGGTGACATATGCGTGGGATGAAACGACGCAATTGTTCGAATGGGATTTTAAGGTTCAGAGCAATGGGCCGGTGACTGGTGAATCTGCAGCTGAAACCGTGCAAACCTTGCGCGGTACATTGGGGCAGCCGCCAGAGTCCGGGCAGTTTCGCAGCGCTAAAACCAGCAGTGGCGTTACCAGTGTGTCTACTATAACCGCGATAGGTGGCGGCAATGTTTTGGTTGAGACAGATAGTGATGGTGACGGCATTGTCGACAATACAACGGAAACCACCTGGCGTTTATTGCTCCTGGACTCACCATTGAACCAATTTATCTAAACTTTTCGGCGTGAACGTGCACTAACCTCATCTTAAGTCATTGTCTGTTATAGTCATCCGCCAGTAGACAGCAAGCGGCGGCAGTACACTGTTTCATCAACTATGATTCGTATCATATCTATCTTATTGTTTTTATTTGGGGCTTTTCCTGCATTTGCCTACCACCCCGAGGACGGTATCGACCTCAATGCGGTGGTGACCAACTTCGACTTTGCTGAGTACGACGATATGCGTGCCGACAAGGACAAGCGCAAGGTGGTTACGGAAAAGGGCTGGATCTATGGTGGTGATCTTGAATTCAAGACCACCTTCAACCGTATTTATGTCCAGGCCAATGCTGGCCTGCACCAGGGCAATGTTGCCTATGATGGTGAGGCGCAGGGCTCCGGCGCAAAGCATAAAACCAGAACCCTGGAGACTATAGCTGACTATTCCTTCGGAATAGGGCGGGCCTACGAGACCTGGCGTCGACATGATTATTCCTTTATCTATGCGGGAGTCGGTTTTCACCAGTGGGTGAGAGATATTGAAAGCAAGGACGAAGTTCTTGGTTTGTACGAACTCTATCGTTGGTGGTATGCACACGTCGGTGCGAGAGGGTATCTCTTCCGCATGGGGCCAGTGCATGTGTTTGGAGAGATCTCAATATTGCGCACACTCGTGCCGGAAATGACGATTAGCTTTCGGCAAGATAACGTGGATAACGTCAAGCTCAACCTGGGCGAACACTACAGCGCTAAATTTACTCTGCCTATACGTATTCTGTTAGGACGTCATTTTCAGATGAACCTGGAACCCTTCTGGGAAGCCTGGGATCTCGGGCGCAGCGGCCATATGGATCTGACGACTCAAGGCGTTGTAGTGGGTGGTGTGCATGAGCCCCGTTCCACTTCACGCATGTGGGGCATGAATATCGGCTTTTCCATGCGCTTTGACTAGGTGTTTTCGGGTATTGCGTTATTCCTTTAGAGAATCGCGCTTGCCATCTTTGAACGAAAACTGTTTACCAGCGGTCCAGAGCTTCCGAGCATGGTGAAGATCGCCAACATCGCCTTACGCGGCAATCCGTCCTGATAATTCTTATCGGTTTTCAGCAATTGTAAAAATAACTCAAGCGCCTTTTCGTAATCCTGTTGAGTCACGTAATATGCACCCAGCTGGTGTAGCGCCTGACAATCTTTCGGATTTTCGCTCAGCGCTTGTTGAAGCTGTTCGACATCGGTAATTGCGGCCGCAACTGGCACGAATAACAAACGGGCGCGTACACTTTGCACCTCGTCATCATTCTCGTGGGCGAGGGGGATTTTAGTCAACAATGCTTCTGCTTGTTCACTCTCACCGGCAACGAGATGTAATTCAATCATGCCGAGAATCAGATTCAGTCGATCCGGGTCCATATTGTAGGCCGCGGTCATCTTGGACTTCGCAATATTGATATCTCCATTTGCCAGTGCAGCAAGTGCATCGTTATAGAGAAAATCACTTTCACGCGTCAGGTGTTTTTCGATGAGTTCGCGAATTGATGATTCGGGAATCACGCCGGAAAACTCGTCGACGATGCTGCCCTGTTTAAAGATCTTTACGCTAGGCAGGCTTCGGATGCCAAATTGGGCGGCAAGGTCACGTTCGACATCGGTGTCTACTTTCACGACGAAAACTTTTCCGCCGTAGTACTCGGCGAGCTGGTTTAATACTGGCGCCAGCATTTTGCAGGGGTTACACCAGCTCGCCCAGAAATCTACCAACACCGGAACTTGAAACGAACGCTCAATGACCTGGGAATGAAAACTGCTGCTGTCGGCATCGATAACATATGACGATTCGCTCATGGATAATCAACCTCTTGATTGTGTTCTGCTAGCTATAGGGCAAGCTGTTCTTGCAATTGGCATGCAGTGGCTTCACCAATATGCGTAAACAATAATAAACATCGGATCTCTTTTTGCGGCCAGAGGCGCGCAATACCCTCGGCATAAAGTTTCATTTGCGCGTGATATTCCGTTGCTGTTTTTTTCAGCGCGGTTTTAGTGATTCGGTGAGTTTTGTAATCGAGTAGAGTAATGTAATCGCCATGAATAATTAGCCTGTCGATCACACCGGTAACCCAGTGCTCACCGTGTTTGAACTGTATTGGCAGTTCGTTATAGGCCTTGTCATATTTATCCGTATTGAAATAGTCACTGAATTTCGCGTTTTCAACGACGGCTTGTGCCTCCTCAAGCAAGGAGACCAAGGAATTTCCGTCTACGGGTATACCGGTTTCAGAGCTTACCTGTGCCAGGAGTGCTGGCTGCGACATCGACCGATGAGAGCTAAGAAGTTCAATGAAACGATGTATCGCTACACCTCGATTGCGTCCCTGTTCATCGAAATATTCCGAATCATGTAAGGCCTGACTGGGGCGGATATCTTTTGAAATGTTGCTGGCGTCAAAAGGCCTCGTTAAAGCGGGATCTACCGGTACGACGGGTTTGCCTACACTTTCCGTCTTGTTGAGCTGTGTAGGTTTTTGGCCGCTTTCTATACTTGCCAGTTCGCCCAAACGCTCAGTCAGTAATCCATACCAACCGAGTTGTTTACTGCGGGATGGTCGACAGGCGCTGACGAATAAAAATTGTCTTGCGCGCGTGAGGGCGACATAAAGCAGGTTCATGTCTTCCTGGGTAAATCGTTGTTCCTCGATTTGCAGCAACATCTGTGTAAGTTCGTCCTGATATTTTTTGCGCGCGACTACCATGAAATGTTTGGGTTTGTCTGACTCTGCCGGCCAATTGACGATGGCGCGATAGGGGCGTGCGGCATTGCGTGTATCAGCTGCACCGGCAATAAACACAACGGGTGCTTCGAGTCCTTTGGAGCCGTGTATGGTCATTATCCGTACACGGTTTTCAGAACTTCCATTTTCCTCTTTGGAAAGGTGTCCTTCTTCCTTTAACTCTTCCAGTCGTGCGAGAAATCGACCGACAGACGGATAACGACCGCTATCGACTTCCAGGGCCAGACTGGTGAACGCATGCAAATTATGCAGGACCTGGTCGCGGGTATGCGATGCGACATTTTGCGCGTATCGCTGCAATAGATTGCGTTCGAAAAAAATGCGATCGAGCAAATCGTGCGTGGGAAGATAGCTCGCATAGCCACGCCATTTATCTATCTGGATTAACGCTTCATCGAGAATTTCTGGTATGTCGCCCTGTTCGCGCATGGCGTGTAATTTGTCATACCAATTGTTACCGTGCGGGTAGCGTGCGATGGAAATTACATCTCCATTGCTGCAACAGAATATAGGTGAGCGCAATACAGTGGCCAGCGCGAGATCATTGATAGGAGCCTGTAGCGTCTGTAACAAACAGGTTAAATCCTTGATCTCCTGTGTATCTAATAATTCAACATGGCGGGCACTGTTATACGGAATACCCGCTTCACGCAAGGCCTGTTCATAGGCGTCGGCCTGGGTGCGTGCGCGGATGAGTATCATGGCGTCACCATACTGGAATGCCCGCGCGGAATGACTATTACCAATAGGTAATTCATCACGATAGAAGGATAGTATCTTCTCAGCGATGATTCTTCCTTCACGTAAATAACGTGTATCCCTGGCTATGATGCGTGGTTGTAATAGAGGGTTGCGAAATTCCTGTGTTGCGTTTTCGCTTTTTTCGTCAGCTTCAACCAGGGGGAGCAACTCGACGCGCCCCCAAAGATCTTCGTTAAATGTAGAATGTTGATGAAAATCGTTTAATAGCATTTGCCCCTGCTGAGGAGTGAAACATTGATTCACCACTTGCATAATGGCTGTAGCAGAGCGACGTGATTTATCCATAGGATAGCGTTGTGCGCGCAGATGCGATTCCAACCACTGTGCCGACTCTTCCAATAATTTTGGCTCGGCACGACGAAAGGCGTAGATTGATTGTTTATCGTCGCCAACAATGAAGGCGCTGCGCCCATCGTGTTGTGACGCAAGTTCCTGTAACACAGGCAACACCAGTTGCCATTGAGTGGGATTGGTGTCCTGAAATTCGTCAATCAGGAGATGCTCAATGCGTTGATCCAGCTTGTATTGCACCCAGGTGGCGTTATTCGCATGGTGTAGTAATTCGTAAGCCTTCCACTCCAGGTCGGCAAAATCGAGACAGCGTTGTTCCCGTTTGAGACGTTGAAAATGGTCGAGCAATCGTTGTCCCGCGAAATACCACGCCAGACATGTTTTATAGCTTAGGTGCCGATTGATTTGCTCACGTGTCACACTCAAAGAATGGACAAAGGAATCATGGATTGCGAGAAATTGCGCCGCACCCGCGGCTGTCATAGCCTTGTCCTGCGCCTTGCTTGGTTTACGTGCGCGAGGCGTGTCGGCTTGAGTAAAGAACACTTGCCACAAATAGTTAAATCGTTCTTCGACCTTACGCGACTCGTCTAGTGCGTTAAGCGCGTATGTGAGGGAATCATCGTTGCCCTTGTTGGAGTGCTTGCGCAGCAGATCACAAAATTGTTGTAATTCGTCCTCTGCCAGACGGGAAAAATACGTTAGTAGTGGATTTTCATCCGGACTAATGCGCAGTTGTTGCAACAGGTTTTGACGCGCGGTTTCCACAGGCTGGGATACGCCGCTACAAAATGCCCACCAGTCACTTCGATGACTAAGAAAGTTCTGTAGGGCTTCCTGTGTATTGTTGAGACTATTAAAAGTGTCGAAAAGAATTTCCAGTTGTAGTCCTAGCTCGCCATCGGGATCCAGAGTCGCCTCGGCGTACAAGGCTTCCCAGGCGGCTTGAATAAACGGCGCTTCGTTTTCTATCAGATCAAAGGCCGGTGGCACGTCTGCTTCCATCGGAAACCGTCGCAAGATGTCCTGGCAAAAGGCATGAAAGGTTGTCGCTTTGACCGGGTTTTCCAGTCGCATCAGTCGTTCGTAGAGATTCCGTGCGCGTAAACAGTTTTCATCGTCTGAGGCAACGCCGATATCACGGAGTTTTGCTTTTAGCGTCTGCCTATCACATTGCACGAACTCGAATAGCCGTTCGGCGAGACGGGTTTGCATTTCCGTGGCCGCTTTACGGGTAAAGGTGATCGCCAATATAGCGTCGGGTCGGGCGTCGGCCAATAGCAATCGAATCAGTCGTGTGACCAGCAGATAGGTCTTGCCCACGCCGGCAGAGGCCTTGACGACGGCGCTGTGCTCGGGGTTGGCGGCATTTAATGGATTGGGAATTGCTGACATAGGGCGTATCTTATCAGACCATCGGTATTCGCGCAGACCTTCAGCTCTGATGTGCAGAAGGATTCTGGTACAATCGCCGCCCATGAAGCTACAAGATTTTCAATTCGAACTGCCAGATGAATTGATCGCCTCGGTCCCGGCGGCAAAGCGCAGTGCCAGCCGTATGTTATGCCTGGACCGACAAAACGGCAACATACGCGATGGGGCGTTTACGGACCTAATCGACTTGTTGAACCCGGGAGATCTGCTGGTATTCAATGATACCCGTGTCATTCCCGCGCGCCTGCTGGGACAAAAAGACACCGGTGGCGCAGTGGAAGTCATGGTCGAGCGCGTCCTGGACGACCATACGGTGTTGGCCCATGTTCGTGCGAGTAAATCGCCCAAACCTGGCCGCCGCTTGTTACTCGAAAATCATATCAACGCGGAAGTCATTGCGCGTGAAAACGATTTGTTCCAAATTCGATTCGATGGCAATGAATCTGTTTTTGCTCTACTCGAAAAATACGGGCGTATTCCCTTGCCGCCGTATATTGAACGCGACGCTGTTGAGACCGACAAGGAGCGTTATCAGACAGTTTACGCGCGTGAGCCGGGAGCAGTAGCCGCACCAACGGCCGGACTACATTTTGACGAGACAGTCTTGCAGAGCCTGGCTGAAAAAGGTATCGATACCGCATTCGTTACACTCCACGTCGGTGCCGGAACGTTTCAACCGATTCGTGTCGATACGATAGAAGATCATCACATGCATCACGAACGCATCGAACTTGATCAATTAACAGCGGATAAAATTCAGCATGTCAAAGCACAGGGCGGTCGAGTTGTTGCTGTTGGTACTACCGTAGTCCGAGTGTTGGAGTCAGTCGCGCGTACAGGTGAACTCAAACCATTTCAAGGCGAAACAGACATCTTTATTTATCCCGGATATCGTTTCCATATTGTCGACGCCTTGCTAACCAATTTTCATTTACCGGGTTCGACATTGTTGTTGCTGGTGAGTGCCTTTGCCGGTACTGATTCAATTTTGAAGGCTTATCACCATGCCATTGAATCACGTTATCGTTTCTTTAGTTATGGCGACGCCATGTTTATCGCAAGCGCAACGAGCGGTGACAAGAAATGAAAACAATCTGCCAGGAATTGGAACAAACCTTATATCACGAGATACCACTGACGCAGGCTATGGGTATCAAGGCGGTCGCATATGATGGCACTACCCTGGAACTGTCCGCGCCCATAAGCTTGAACTCAAATCACAAATCGACTTTTTTCGGCGGCAGTCTATATACGGTTGCGGTGACCACCGGTTGGGCGCTCTTGCATTTGAAAACAATAGAGCGTGCACTGCAAGGTCATGTCGTCATCCATGAGGCTTCAATAAATTATTCCCTGCCGGTACACAGCGATGTGCGTGGTCGATGTCGTGTTGATGCAAAGGAAATTGAGAGATTTGAACGGCTTTATCGTCGACGGGGAAAATCGGCGATCACGCTCTCTGTTGAATTAGTTGATAGGGATGAAAAAATTGCGGCGGTGTTTTCCGGTCGTTACGCCCTGGTATAACTCAATCCATGGTCTCGCGTACGGGTGTCTTCTTCAGTGTGGTCTTGCCCGTTTTAAGATCAAGACAAATATGGCGGTAAAACGGTCCACTTACATCTTCCTCGACAATTCGAAAACGATGCAAACTCAATAAACGCTTGGTTATCGCAAGATTCTTTGCGCCAATATCAATGTAGCTTTCCTTGTCTCGGTAATGGAACATCTGTCCACCGCCATACAGGCCAACGGTAAAGTTCTTGGGTTGTAGATCGATTTCTGCAATATATTTGATGAAGGTATTGATCGCGCCATCGGCAAATCGTGTATTCATCGGATCGGGCGTATCAATTCGAGTTTCCGGCAGGGCTATGTGGCACATGCCACCAATACCGTGTTCCTTGTGCCATAAAGTAATGGCGACGCAAGAGCCTAACAGGGTTTTGACTTCCCTGGCCTGATTGCCGAAATAGAGATCTCCGACCATCAGGTAGACAGACTCGCCTTCTTCTTGGATGTCACTGGAAGCTGCGGTGTTTTGATTCATTCTAGGCTGTATTTGTTAGTGCAAAAAGGTTATCGGACAGGTGCAGAGGAAGGTTGAGTTATATCTCAGAATTATTCTGGATCCAGCAATTCCTTTAAACGTGAGGAATGTCGACGTTTTTCCAGTTCAACAAGATACCCACTCATGCTGTGCGCGTCGAGTTTACGCGCTTTGATCAGATCGTCGTAATAGCTGGTCACCCCTCGAAGTACGCTGAGGTCTGCGCCCAAGCGACTATAGCTATTATCTTGTGGGTGTAGCAGGATTTCGTCGCCGACATGCCAGTAGATATGCCAATCGTGCTCGTGATCGGCAGACAAGGGTGGCACGAGCGGGACAATGTCTTTTTCGCGGGTGTAGCGCAAGACAGGCAGCGAGGCATATTTAACCGCGGCCGTTCGGTCCATCACCTTGGGTTGACCAAAAGTAATAATGCGTTCCACGCCTAAACCTGCTTTCTTGAGATGCAGTCCTAAAAGAACCGATACAGCGCCGCCTAGGCTGTGCCCGGCAATAGCAATATTGGCGTCGCGCACCAGCTTGTGAAACAACTCATCGGCAATGCGTCTGGCGGCCTGATCAAATCCAGCATGAGCGCGGATTTCAAGAACCTCGTCGTCGACGAATGCAAAGCGCGCATCGACAATCGCGTCTTCTATGCTATCCGTGCCTCGTATAACAACAATTTGTAGTCCGCTATTTTTATCTCTAGCGAGAAAATACTGTACTCGCTCTGTGACCAGCTTGTTGCTGGTTTCCAGTGCAAGCCCCAGTTCATAGAGCTTGGTTTCAAGTTCGGGTAGATCGAGATAAGCCGCGTCGGCCAATTGCGCGTAAAAATATCCATCACCGAAGTTGGGGAAGACATCTTCATTCACCTTAAGTGAAGAACAGCTAAAACTCAGTAGCGCTAGTAAGACGAAGGCCCAGCGCGTAGCAAAATGTGTCATAAATATGCGTGCCTAATGTACTGTTTTAACGTTCTCAACAGGATTTTCCTTGGCAACAACCGATTCAGGGTTGGTTTCCAGGTTTTCCGATTCAGGCGCCTCGATGTGAACTTCCGTGGGAGTAGAGGATTTCTCCTGTTTGTCCAGTAAATGCGTTTGGCGGATTTCCAGCCGTTCCACTCCCAATTGTTCCGCGCACAAGGAGTTTGCCCCCTCTGCCAGGTGTTCATGTACGGCACGGTAACTATCCGTCATGTTATTGATCAGGTTGGCAGTCGTCAGAAAATGGTTAGCAACATCTGCCTTGTATTTTCCTAACTCGAATTGCGTTCGTTCCAGCTCCTTGGCGAGGTCTTCATTCCTGGATTTATATCCACCGTCCTCTTTTTTTAAGAAGTAGCCGATCAATCCTCCTACCACGAGCCCGAATAGCAGAAACATAATCGCTGTCGCCATGAGTGTCACCTTTCCCTGAGTTCGCTAGCCTGAACACAGTATAAATAAGGCTACATGGAATTAACAGAGGCATAGAGACGATTGGAGGCGACGGAGTAAACGTCTTGGGAGTCGAAAAGAGTTTATCTGCCTAGTTGCTGCCTATGCCTACCCTGTTGATGGCATTAATGGCGTTGATAAAACCGGCATTGTTGGTTTTATTCGGCAACAAAATATCAACTTCCCAATCCATATTGCTATCGTGTCCGGTCTTTATACCGATGATTTTCAGTGCGGATGTCGCACTGTGGCGGCGGATGTCGGAGATGATTTGTCTTGACTCGGCGGTGAGTTCGAGTAATAAGACATCGAAAGGGTGTCCGTTTTCCTGGCTTCGTGAGAGCAACTGCAAACATTCGTCAAGACTGGCGGATACATCGTAGCGAATAGATAAAGCCTTCAGCGTTGGTAATATGGTGCGGTAGACGTTTTGCGTACCGCCGAATATCATGACTCCAGTCGGTCTGGTGGGAGGAGAAATGTTAGTCGATGGGGCACTAATTGCGCCGGTCAGCGTTGGTATGAGAATCGAAAAACTACTGCCCTGATTTGGTAATGACTCCACGCGTATATCTCCGCCCAAGCTATCGATAATTTCTTTGCTTATACTCAGTCCTAATCCTGTGCCGCCGTAATTTCGCGTAATTGAATTGTCTGCTTGGGTAAAAGGCTCAAATATTTGTCTCACTTTTGCTTCGTCAATACCGATGCCGGTGTCGTTTACTTCGATGTGTAGCATTGCGGCTTGTTCATTTTCGAGATGAATGTCCGCATCAAAGTGTGGCGTGTCTGGTCCCTCTGGAGAAGGAATCAGAGAAAATCGAGTTTCGATTTTTCCCTGTGGTGTAAATTTCACTGCGTTACCAATAATGTTGGACAGTACCTGACGTAAGCGGATGGGATCAGAAATGACGATACAATCTTTGTGCAGATTGTGGTGAACTTCGAAATTCAATCCTTTTGCAAGTGCTTTGCTTAGAAATAAGTCTCGCACATCGTTGGCCAGCTGATTTAGATTGAACGGGACAAACTCCATCTTGATCTTGCCAGATTCCAGTTGGGAAAAATCAAGCAAATCATTCACCAGCTTTAAAAGAGAATGTCCGGACTCATTGGCGGCGGAGATGAACTGTTGTTGTTCATCATCCAAACGGCTGTGTTGCAATAGGTCGAGCATTCCTAATATGCCATTGAGAGGCGTGCGGATTTCGTGACTGACATTTGTCATCAGGCGGGTTTTGTATTCTGAGGCGAGTTCCGCCGATTGTTGCGCTTTAATGATGTTATCCTCCAGGCGTTTACGCTCGGAAATGTCGCGGACAATTCCGACGAACACCGTACCAGCTTTGGTGTCCACGCGATTGACGGCCAGGTCCATGGGGAATATCTCGCCGTTTTTTCTCTTGGCGAATACATCGCGGCCTATTCCAATAATTCCTGCTTTCTTTTTCTTGTTCATGTAGTCGTCAAGATACTTTTCATGACTCATCATTTCCAGTTGATTTCCGATCAGAATGTTAACGCTCTTTCCGATGACTTGGTCTCGCGCATATCCAAAAATTGTTTCGGCAGCATGGTTAAATGACAAAATAATGCCTTTGCTATCGATGGTGATAATCCCGTCGACAACGTGTTCCATAATAGCTTTTTGGTACTCAACATTTTCGGTGTGTCGTTGTTGTTCTTCCTGACGAATCTGATTGAGCTCTTCCATAAGACTACCAAGTCGCTCTTCATCTTCACGCTGAATTATTTTTGTTCGAATGTTAGAGCGATTGATTAATCCACGTTGCGCCAGATAAACAGGAAGCAAAAGGAAAAGTAGAAAGCCTAAAAATAGGAACTGTGCGTCTTCAGTCAATAGATACGCATTGAGACTGGCGTCATCCAGACTTAGTCTGACCCGTGCGCGATATAATGCATTTTCTTCTTCAGGGTAGGCGACGTTTAAGAGCACGGTTTCTTCAGCAACTCCATGCTCCTGGCTGAGAACCGGGGTGATCGGTTGGCCATTTTGATCGAAGATCTGAAAGGATAGCCAGGAATGACGTAAAGGGTGTCTGGAAAAAAACGTGTCGGTATCAAAAGACTCCACCGCCTGGTCAGCGATAAATTCTCCAATACGCTCAGAGATCATCTGCTGCTCCAAATCAATGTGGATTTGTTTGAGATAGTGAACAAAAAAAGTAGGCCACAACAATCTGACGCTAAACCAAATCAGCAGCGCACCTGCTAGCAATGGAAGCAGCAGTCTAAACCGTGTATCGCTTAAGGTAATCATTTTGCGCATCATGTTTTAGAACAACTACAAAAAAGTCGTCAAAAAGAATTAGTTCAAGGGAAATAATCGGACAAATTACCCAAATCTTTATGGGAATATGGTGTGTGTTCGTGAAGCAGTTCCTGATTGATTAATAAATACTGTGTTAGCTGCCAAACGAAGTCTCGTCAATGGAAAAACTGGTGTAGCGTTGGGCCTTTAGCGTATCCGACCAGTAGCTCGGAGAAAGCCCTGCTTTATGCTTTAGATGGTTGAGAAATTCCTCTGGGCTTTCCAGGCTTTCCCATACCGATGGCAGGAAGGTGGCTCGGTGGTACCCGTCAGAAATAATCAAGCCATCTACACCGGGTCTCAATTGCGCTATCAAATCCTGCTCAGAACCAAAACTTATGGGCGTGGCCTCGGACAAAATTGATATCGACAACGTGGTGTCCGGGAGTTCCTTGCTTTGCATCGATGGAAAACGTGGGTCTTCAAATGCCGCGGCATAGGCGTTGTGGGCAACATCATTAACCAGTGGGCGTATCGCGCTCAGCGTGCCGATGCACCCGCGTAGCTCTCCTGTTTTTTTTAAGGTGACAAAAGTTGCACGTAGTTCTTGTAACGGAGCAGGATAATTTCCTGTCACTGGTTCAAGCGCCACCCCGACGCGTAGCCCATTTTCGATAGAGGCGCGAGCGATATCCAGCAAGATTTTTTGTTCTTCCTGGCTATAGGGCGTTTCAATAGAAGACATAAGCACCATATCCGACGACGCGATCTTTGCTACCGGCGGTATCGCCAGAGTTGCGTAGGTCTACTGTCTTCACTTGCCAACGATGTTTTGCGGCCAGACATAACAGTCCTTTGATGGGATTTCGACCACACGCATCTTCGTCGCCAATATCATCACCGTCCAGTCGTTCGATAGCAGCGCTGGTTTCGGCATCCATACGCTGCGCGACAGTGTAGCTATGGTAGTGGCTGAGATCAGAACTGACGACAATCAAGGTGTCTTCTTCATTCCATAACCATTCCATCACTTCAGCGACTTCGTCGGCTCTACTATCCCCGACAACAATCGGCACAAGTGAAAACGTACCAAGTGTTTTTTGTAAAAAAGGTAGTTGTACCTCGAGACTGTGTTCTTGCGCGTGGGCTTGATTAAGTACGTGTACTTGCGGAAGGCTGGAGACAGATTCGACTTTTGTTCGATCCAGTGGCACTTCACCCAAAGGGGTATCGAAGTAGCTTGCGTCAGAAACTGCCAAGCCTGAAAAGGCGACGCGGTGAGATGGACCAAACAATGCAACCGTCTTGATCTTGTCCCTGAGTGTTTCAGTCAGTTTATAAACGCTCGCTGCGATTTTGCCAGAATAAATATATCCGGCGTGGGGCGCAATTATCGCCTTGGGTAAAATTTGCTGTTGGCTTGCCGCGTTTAACATGTAATCGACCATATCGCCCAGTTCGCGCGAGTTCTGTGGATAGAACATGCCCGCGACAGCTGCTTGCCGATGTATCACCACACACCTCCAAGGCTATTAATTGACGAGTATTGGGCTTATTATGATCTCAGTACCGAAGGATGTCGACCAACTTGGGAGTACGCGTAATGGAAACCTTGGACGCCTCTACAGTCAAAACCCGCTATTGGCATATGCTGGACGATGGGCGTGTGCAATGCGATCTTTGTCCACGTTACTGCAAGTTGCATGAGGGGCAGCACGGTCTGTGTTTTATCCGTGCCAATATTGAAAACGAATTAGTGCTTACCAGCTATGGGCGATCCAGCGGGTTTTGCATTGATCCGATCGAGAAAAAACCGCTAAACCACTTTTTACCCGGAACTTCTGTTTTTTCATTTGGTACCGCAGGGTGTAATCTGGCATGTAAGTTTTGTCAGAACTGGGATATCAGCAAGTCACGTGAAACGCGTACCCTGGCCGATGATGCGATGCCGGACAAAATTGCCCGTGTCGCCGCACAGGAAGCTTGTCGCAGCGTTGCCTATACCTATAACGACCCGGTAATTTTTCATGAATACGCCATTGATGTTGCCCGGGCTTGTCAGGAACACCAGCTCAAATCGGTAGCGGTCACCGCAGGTTATATCTGTGATACGCCGCGCAAGGAATTTTTTTCCTACATGGACGCCGCCAATGTGGACCTTAAAGCGTTCACCGATGATTTTTACTGGAAGGTCACTGGCAGTCACTTGCAAAACATTCTGGAAACACTGGTCTATATCAAACACGAAACCAATGTGTGGCTGGAGACGACCACGCTACTCATCCCTGGCATGAACGACTCGGCAACGGAAATTGAAGAGATGACGAGTTGGGTGGTAAAAGCACTCGGGCCAGATGTACCCATGCATTTCAGTGCCTTTCATCCCTCGTGGAAAATGATGGACAAACCTGCTACGCCACCACAGACACTGGCACTCGCACGAAAGATTGCGATGGACAACGGCGTGCGCTACGCCTATACCGGCAATGTACATGACAAGGCAGGGCAGAGCACGTATTGTCATCAATGCGGAGAAATATTAATTGGCCGTGACTGGTATGTACTAAGCGACTGGAATCTTGATGCACAGGGCAGGTGCATAAAATGTTCAACACCTTGTGCCGGTGTTTTCGAAGAACAGCCTGGCAACTGGGGAAGTCGCCGCAAACCGGTCAATATGCACAATCATATTTAGAAGATCTTCATTCTAGATGACGTATTAAGGGTTACTTATGCGACGAGTACGTCGTTCACGAGTTGCATAGCTTCCTCTGTCCGCTCAGTAGAGATGGCCACTAAGCCGTAATCTTCATCGCGCTCCAGAAAGCGTATGCTGCGTATATTGATATTGGCATTCTTGAAGCGCGTAGAAATTTGTGCCAGCGCCCCCGGTTTGTTTTCAATGCGTATCACTATCGCATCCTCGCTCACTGCCTTGAGGTCAGGGAATTTTTGTAACTCGTAGAGCGCTCGATCGTAGTTATCGACATTCATAATAATAATGGCCGATTCGTTAAAGGTCTCGGCGTCGATATGATTGATATTGATGCCAGCCTGCGCCAGGGTTTCGGAGATATCGGCCATAACGCCGGGGCGGTTGGGGGAGATGATGGTAATCTGCTTCATGCAACATTCCCTTTCTTCATATCGTCAATTAAGTCTTGCAGTATGGCATTGATGTGCCGCTCTTCCACATGGGGCATGGTAATTATATGCGCATGATTACCGTGAACCGCAAGTTGCCATTTTTTCATGATTTGTGGGCCTGGACGCGGAAAAACTACAGTAATCGAATTATTATTTCGCCAGGCATCGATTCCCGCCTGTTTGAATTTAGTAATCGCGTAATCGGCCGTTTTAAAACAGCGCAAAATGATTTTGCGAAATCCTTCCCAACCTTGTGCACGTATGGCATACCACAAAAATAGGGGAGTAATCGCATTGCGTGAGCCAGTGAGCGTGGTATCCAGGGTGCCGATGTATTCAACCGAACGTGCGATGCGTTCGACATTGGCCTTTTTCGCAATGACAACACCGCAAGGGATCGGTGAACCTATCATTTTGTGACCGCTAATCGACACACTGTCGACACCGGACCGAAAATTCCACGGCTGTGGATCTTTGACAAAAGGCAAAATCATGCCGCTTAGAGCCGCATCCGCATGTATATAGTAATCGCGAATGGCGAGGTCATTCAGTACGGCTTTAATTTTATCGAGATTGTCGACAGCACCCTTCATGGTTGTACCAATATTGGCGAATATGATCGGTGGTACGTCACGGTGTATACGCAAAGTTTCTTTCAAATCTTCGTAGTCGATCTCGCCATTGGGCAGGCTGCGTATCATAATGTTACGCGCATGCAGCAGTCGTAGAATTTTGGCTACACTGTAATGCGTATCTTCTGAATAATAGACGACACCATTGGGATGCAGTTCGCGCGCGAGATAAATACCGTACATATTGCCTTCGGTGCCGCCATTCGTCATGTAGCCCCAGAATCCGTTTTTGGGTGCTTCAGTATATTCACGAAAATATTCCAGCACCTCACACTCGATGTCGTGAGTATTCAGCCGAAAAGTTGTGTCTTCAAACGGATCACCAACGTTGTTGAGCGGATAAAACATAAATGGAAACAGGGGCGAGAAATCGAAGTCGCGCGTACACGGATAGCCTAGAAAGCGATCGGCTTCATATTCAAATTTTTCCAGAAGTTTGTCGAGTCTGGCGCGATCTTCCGCACTAAGCATGTCTGGAGTATAAAGCGGGTGTTTGTTTATCATAGAATTCCCTGTTGCTTACGCGCTCTGCAAGCCATTGTTCGGTATACTGCAAATACTTCGCCGGTAAAGGCTTTGTGCGCCGGTATATCTATTTGGAAAATTATCGACAGTTAAAGTTTCGTCTAAAGGGAGAAAGGAGTTCGTGATGCATGTCACTCTAGTCCATGTTTCGGTTAAAGATGCCCATGTAAATGATTTTATTGAGGCATGTCGTTTGAATCACGAGGCATCTATCAAGGAGAACGGGAATCGTCGCTTTGATATTTTACAGTCTGCAGAAGAGCCTACAAAATTTGTGCTATATGAGGCTTATGTCGGCGAAGCAGAGGCTAAAGCTCACAAAGAAACTCAACATTACCATGCCTGGCGTGAAACCGTCGCTGACTGGATGGCAGAGCCACGCAAAGGAGTTGCCTATCAAGGGGTATTTCCCAAACAATAGTCATTACCTTGTCGATACGCAAGGCGTCGTTTCAATCAATAGAAATGAACTGAAAAGGTTTTAGCATGCAGGGTTTTTCGGTGGCCCGATTACCTCGGATAGAGTTTGGTCGTGGTGTTATAAGCAAGTTGCCTGATCTGGTCGCGTCATTTGGTTCGAATGCGCTAATCGTAACAGGTGCCAAATCGTTTACTGGTAGTGAGCACTGGGCAGCGTTGCAGACATCCTTGCAACGATTGCATATTCGTCATCAACACTGCGTGATCGATCAGGAGCCTTCTCCCCATCGCGTAGATGAAATCGTGGCAAGTTTTGCGCACGAAGACTTTTCGGTTGTTATCGGTATCGGTGGGGGGAGCGTTCTCGATGCGGCAAAAGCCATTGCTGGCTTGTTACGAGTACAGCACTCGGTAATGGAGTATCTCGAAGGCGTCGGCCCCGAGCGTCCATACGTGGGACCGGCTGTGCCTTTTATCGCCGTACCTACGACGGCAGGTACGGGTAGCGAAGCGACAAAGAATGCGGTACTGAGTGTGCAGGCACGTGATGGATTTAAAAAATCGTTTCGGCACGACAAGCTGGTTGCAGAATACGCGCTAATTGATCCCGCGCTACTCAGTCGTTGTCCACCACAACAGATAGCCGCCAACGGAATGGATGCTTTAACTCAACTCATAGAGTCCTATGTATCACTCAAAGCGAATGTGTTTACGGATAGTCTGGCGCTGGAAGGGATACGTTTGGTACGTGATGGCTTGCTGGAATGGTATCGCGAAGGAGAGGTCGCGACGGCAGCACAAGACAACATGTCTTATGGCGCGTTGATATCTGGCATTACATTAGCACAGGTAGGTCTGGGCTCGGTGCATGGGCTTGCCTCACCGATGGGGGCATTTTATCCCATCCCGCATGGCGTGGTGTGCGGAACGCTGTTGGCACCAGCAACGCGCGTCAATATTGAGGCGATGAAACAACGGGAACCGGACAATCCCGCGCTGAAGAAATATCGCAAACTTGGCGCGACATTTTTTCAGACACATATACCGGACGCTGATAAGGCTTATAGTGGCCTGGTGCGAAAGCTTGAGCAATGGAGTGATGAACTCTGTTTGCCGCGATTGGCGCAATACGGGGTGACTGAGCAAGACCTCGATCATATTGTTGCAAATTCCCGAGGAAGCAGTATGAGGACGAATCCCATCGTATTGAGCGATGATGAAATAAAAGATATTTTGCGTTCGCGTCTGTGATCAAACAAAGGCCAGACTCAGGGAGTATCAATTTCCCCGCCTGTCCCCTATTATAGGCCGCAGTGGATGGCGTTACGCCGCTTGAATGTTCAAATACAGACCGTTGACGTGTTTTGCCGATCGAACAGGAGTTATTGATGAACAAGCTTTATCCCGACATACGCCCTTACGTTAATCACAGTATTGCCGTTGAGCCGCCACATGTCCTGCACGTGGAGGAAAGCGGAAATCCTGAGGGCATACCGGTTGTGTTTCTACACGGCGGTCCTGGTTCGGGAACGGAAAGTTATCATCGACGTTTTTTCGATCCGGAAGTCTATCGAATTATATTGTTCGATCAGCGTGGCTCTGGTAAGTCTATCCCTCATGCCTCATTGGAAAACAACACCACGCAAGCACTGGTCGCGGACATGGAACATATCCGAGAGCATCTGGGCGTGGACAAATGGGTGGTGTTCGGAGGTTCCTGGGGTTCAACACTGGCACTTGTCTATGCGGAAACTTATCCGCAACGGGTGTCAGGCCTGATCGTACGCGGCATATTCCTGTGTCGTCCCAAAGAAATTCATTGGTTTTATCAGGAAGGGGCGAGCAAGCTGTTTCCCGATTACTGGGAAAGCTATGTCAAAGTGATTCCGCCGAAAGAGCGCGGTGAAATGGTTAAGGCATTTTACAAACGACTCACGGGTAAGAATGAAATTGAGCGTATGGCTGTAGCCAAGGCCTGGTCAATTTGGGAAGGGCGTACCGCGACCTTGCTCAATCGCAAAGAAGTGGTGAATCACTTCGCAGACCCTCATACGGCACTATCACTGGCGCGGATAGAGTGTCATTACTTTATGAACAACGCCTTTCTGGAAGAGGATCAGATATTGCGCGATGCGCATAAACTGAAACACATACCCGGCGTGATCGTACATGGTCGTTACGATGTGGTGTGTCCAATTGAAAACGCCTGGGATCTCCACAAGGCGTGGCCGGAAGCGGAGCTGAAAATCATTGCTGAAGCGGGTCATGCCGCGTCAGAACCAGGGATAATCGACGCCCTGGTGCAAGCGGCCAGAGACATGGCAAAGCGTTTAGGAAAAGTGAAAGAACCGAGTTAGAAAAAAAGAAAATGCGGGAAACAGCTGACGCCATTTCCCGCGCGATTGCTTACATCATCATGTATTCCAGGGAGACCTGGAGTATGCCGTTAGTCTTCATTTGTGGGCCATTCAGGTACTGACGCACCGGTATAGCGTAGTCGGCATGGATATTAAAACCAGAGAACTGCTGACCAATGCCGAGTTGTACGTCAAGACGTGACCCGCCGGTATAACGTGTATTGTCCGTCATACGATCATCACGACCTTCAACACGCCCACGGACAGTTTGCATGACCTTGGAACGAAGCTGTGTGCCCGAGGCGAAGCGATAACGCAGCCATGTGCTGAGTTCGACAACATCTCCACGATTATAGTACGCACGATTATAGCCAGTTCGTGAAATACGGTAGACCTTGGCACCGGCGGTCAAATTGTTTTCGTCACGCTCGATTTGCAAGGCAGTATGGATATCGTAAGTTCCTGTACCGGTTTGCATGATATAGGGCGCAATACCATATCCCTGCGTCATGGTATCGAAAATTCCATCCGAGTTGTCTATGCTGCCAGTGGGGAGATTAATACCGGTCTTGATCGTAAAATCAAACCAATTGGTGCGAGCAAAGGTGTAGTTTAGAAATACCTGCGTATCGCCAACACCTCTGGTCGTCATCGGAAATTCGGTGAGAATGCCTGTTTGTGACATTTGATCGTACATGGTCATGTTGTTGTAAAGATAATTGAGCATGACTTCCCAGGACAGGCGGCTGGTTTGGTTATACATCAACATCAACATATGCATGTCCATGATCATGTTTTTGCCTGAGTTGGTTATAGGCTGAGCCCCGTTGAGATAAGTACGGTCTTTTGTATAAAGAGGCGAATTGTTCAAGATCGCTGTCGGATCAAGGAAATTGTTTCCATCCAACATGTCTCTTTGAAACATGCGTTCGTAGGAATAGGCAAACATCCAGGCGCCAGCATGATATTTGTGGCTACTGTCGGAGCTGTCAGTGGCTTTATCGCCCATATGTTCGCTGTGATCCATATTTGTTGCTGGTAAGCGAAGCGGGGAATGATCCATTTCCTGAGCCTGAACCAGGGAAAACGCGGTTGTTAACCAGATTAAAACCAGAATGGTCGATAAACGACCCGTAAATTGAATGGGTGCTATTTTCATACTACCTCCCCCACAATGTATCTTATTGTTTTTTTTAAACAATACTCTAAATTCGCTGTATACTGCTTGTTGTCCGGCGAATTACGCAATAAACATAACCGCATGAAGATAAACCCTCCTTAAATCATTGACAATGATTATTTTTTGTCCGATTTAGGGGGGGTGCTTAATTAGCTTGGAAATCAAAAACATATGAAATTATTACGAATTAGCCATTGTTTCTCGTGTAAAGGATTAAATTGAGTATGAACAAAGCGATGCGTTGGATGTTGATAGGGTTAAGTGGCTTGCTGATGGCGTCCTGCGGTCTGGAAGACGATACCCGAGAGAAAGTGGCCAAGCGCTCGGAATCGGCAGGGGTTACAACCATTGCTTATATAAATGGTTGCGCCGAATGTCATGCCATTGGTTCATCGATAGAGGGTCCATCCTGGAAACACGTGGCCGAACATTATAAGAACCGTCCGGACGCCAAGCCCTATCTTATTGAGCGCATCAAACATGGTGGCGAACCCAACTGGGCCAGGATCACTGGCGGTGCGGAGATGCATGCCTACGGAAATCGCGTCTCAGACGAACATCTCAATCGCCTCGTAGACTATATTTTGTCCGCGAAATAGCAGCGACTGGCAAATACTTTTCGAACCTATAGGGTGTGGTGTTGTGGGGATCAAATCTGCCCGACTAAGCTGAGTCTGGAGCTTTTGTTCCAGCCAATATGATGAGCTTACTTTGAGGACGGTAAGTCGATTATTTTACCGTACAGGTCATGCTCATCTGCAGACACGATTTCCACTTCGATGATATCGCCAATCTCAACATCGGCATCGTCGTCGATGATGACATTGCCGTCGATTTCCGGTGCGTCGTATTTACTGCGGGCGATGATGAGATTGTCCTCAAAATCGTCGATCATCACCGGCATACGCGCGCCGATTTTGTCATAAAGTTTGTCACCGCTGACCATGGCCTGTACTTCCATAAAGCGTTCGAGGCGATCTTCTTTCTCTTCCTCGTGCACTTGTCCGGGCAGTTCATTTGCCGCCGCGCCATCGACGTTGGAATAAGTGAATGCACCGGCGCGATCGATTTTCGCCTCTTGCAGAAAATCCAAAAGCATTTGGAAATCTTCTTCCGTTTCGCCGGGAAAACCGACGATAAAGGTACTGCGCAAGGCGATATCCGGACAAATTGCCCGCCACTGTTCGATACGTTTCAAGACTTTTTCCGCATGGGCAGGTCGTTTCATCGCCTTGAGTATTGACGGACTGGCGTGCTGAAACGGGATATCGAGATAGGGCAGTATTTTGCCCTCGGCCATTAGAGGTATGACTTCATCGACATGTGGATAGGGATAGACATAGTGCATGCGTACCCATATTCCAAGTTCACCCAGTGCGGTAGCCAATTCAGTAAAACGGGTCTTTACCGGGCGCCCGCCCCAGAAACCGGTACGGTATTTCACGTCGACACCATAGGCACTGGTGTCCTGGGAAATCACCAATAATTCTTTCACGCCTGCGCGTACCAAATGTTCGGCTTCCTGTAACACATCACCAATCGGGCGACTGACCAGATCACCACGCAGACTCGGAATAATGCAAAAGCTACAGCGATGATTACAGCCTTCGGAAATCTTTAAATAGGCATAGTGTTGCGGCGTGAGCTTCACCCCTTGAGGGGGGATAAGACTGGTATACGGATTGTGTTGCGGGGGCAGATGTTTGTGTACCGCCTGCATCACCTCGGGCGTGGAATGTGGACCGGTCACTGCCAATACATTGGGAAAGTTATCCAGTATTACATTGTCTTTTGCACCCAGACAGCCGGTCACGATTACCTTGCCGTTTTCGTTCAGCGCTTCGTTAATGGCTTGCAGCGACTCCTCTTTGGCCGCATCGATAAAGCCGCAGGTATTGACTACGACCAGGTCAGCATCATTGTATTCCGGGCTGATCTCATAGCCCTCGGCGCGTAACTGGGTGATGATTTGCTCTGAATCGACCAGGGCCTTGGGGCAACCCAGGGAGACAATACCGACTTTACGGGTGGACATAGAGGTGTACTCAAAAAAGAGCGGATTCTACCACAGCTATGACTAAGCCCGCCGTATCGGATGGAAAAACGTGACGTGGGAGTACTTAAAAAACGGGATCAAGGCCATGCCGACGAGAAAACCGCCGATATGCGCATACCAAGCGACACCGCCGCCCTCATCACCGCTCATGGCACTATTAATGAACTGCAACAAAAACCAGAATCCAATGACGACGCCGGCCGGTAAACGCATGGTATGAAAATAAAAGCCGAGCGGTATTACGACTAGTATTCGCGCATGCGGATAGATTAATAAATAGGCGCCTAACACTCCGGAGATAGCCCCGCTCGCACCGACCATGGGAATCTCAGACGCAGTATTGGTGAGCGCATGCGCGAGAAATGCGCCGAGACCACAAAGTATATAAAACACGACAAAGCGCACATGTCCCATGCAGTCCTCGACGTTATTGCCGTATATCCACAGATACAACATATTGCCGATTAAGTGCATCCAGCCACCGTGCATAAACATCGACGTCACCATCGTCGCCCACGAAGGGACGATCTGTAACTCGGGTGGTAATAACTTATTCTCGAAAATAGTCGCCGGGACAGCGCCGAGCATATAGATGGCTTTTTGCATCTCTTCGCCATAGCTGATCTCCCAGAAAAACACCAATACGCAGGCGATGATAAAGCCAATGGTGAGATACGGAAAAATTTGGGTTGGATTGTCGTCGTGGAGTGGGATCATTGATGTTCTCATTGTTCCTTTTGGCATAACTATACCAGAGGAGTGTGGTGAGAGCGCAGCGTATTGATGTCGTGCTGGAAAGTGAAGCCGATGGTTTTTTTTGCGTTTAAATCTAATTTCTTTGCGTACGGCAGACGTAATTGAAACCTTTCCCCAATTCGCGTAGCGTTTACCCCCTCTGCTGTGCATAGAAAGGACGAAGCATGACCTCCTGGGGGAAAATCATCGGCGCCATACTCGGCTATATGGTTTGGGGATTTTTTGGCGCACTCATGGGATTGATTATCGGACACTGGTTTGACCGAGGACTGCAACGGGCGCGTGGTTATGCTATCCCCGGCGCAGCCGATCCCCATCATGTGCAGGAGATATTTTTCAAGACATCGTTTCAGGTCATGGGGCATCTGGCCAAAGCAGACGGGCGAGTATCGGAAGCCGAAATTGCCATGGCCAATCAGGTAATGCAGCAGATGCGTCTTGATGAGACGCAACAAGTCCGCGCACGAGAATTCTTCCGCGAGGGTAAGGCCGATGACTACGATCTCGACTTCGCCCTTGATCAGCTCAAATATGTTATTTGGCGTCGCAGCAATCTAATCGCCATGTTTCTCGAAATCCAGATCGCCACGGCCCTGGCCGATGGCAAAATCGAGGAATCCGAACGCGATATTCTTACCAAGATCGGTTTGCGACTTGGACTGTCGCCATTTGAAATCAATCGTATTCTGAAAATGGTCGAAGCCCAGCAACACTATGGCAGGGGGCAGGACCGCTCCGCCCCAAGTATCGACGATGCCTACCAGGTGTTGGGTGTAGACAAAGAGGCCAGCGACGGCGAAGTAAAGCGCGCCTATCGCAAGCTTATTAATCAGCATCACCCGGATAAACTTGTCTCCAAAGGCCTGCCCGAAGAGATGATGGAGATGGCTAAGGAGAAAACCCAGGAGATCCAGAAGGCTTACGAACAGGTCATGAAGACGCGGGGAAAGTGACAGTTTATTGATTCGACATCTGTAGTCAAACCACAACAAAATTGAAAAATCCGTATATCAATTTATTCTATTCCTTGAATGTGCCCTTCTTAACATCTATAACTAAATGAAACTAAAGGCTGTATAGCAAAACGATTGCGCAGCCTTCATGTCAAAATAGCCAGAATACATCTCCTGTGGGCAGGGCGGGCACGGAGTTTGCCTACTTCCAACAACGTCAGATTTTGTCGACTTTTTGTCAGGAAGAACTGGGGACCTGTTGCAAGTGAAGGAAAACTGTAGGGAGGCACATATACAGGGATGGCCTGAGGGGCATTCTTGTCGTCATTGGTATTTAATGCCAGTCCTAACTAACCAGCAGAATTTCAAACACCTTTTAGATTGAAAACAGGGAGAGGTTGTGCAAATATTTGTTGGGAATTTGTGACCAAAGTCAAAGATAGCAAATACTTACCTAAAGTATTCTAGGCCCTGGGTCGATCAATAGCGCGACATAGTTTTACCGGGGGATTTGAAACGAGGGGTTTCCGGGGAATAAGAATGAAGCGGGAAATGGAGTTTCACACAGATAACGAATTTAGGATTGTTTTCTAAGTTAGCTATTTACATTACGTAGTCCATAAAAGGAGAGTGCAATGCAAAAATTTGCAAAAACGAGAATCGCCGCGCTGGCAACGCTAGTGCTTAGCGGCGGTATGTTGGTGGGTTGTGGTGATGACGTTCAGGTGCCTAAGGCTAGTGCGACTGATAGCGTTATCGTCAATCCTGTGGCGACCGTTACTGGTCAAGTCACAGATGCAATGACTAATCAAGGCGTAGCTGGTGTAAGAGTTATCCTTGAAGGAGTCAACATGAGTGCTACCACGGATAGTCGTGGTTATTACAAGATTGAGGGTGTTCCTGCTTCTCAAGGCGTTAATGGTGCCGGTGGTACCACGTATGACGTAACATTGGATGGCAGCGGTGCGACTGGATACCCTGGTATTGTACCGCAAGGCCCTTCTATTACCGTTAGGGCTTCTGCTTCTAATGGTGGTGCTGTTGGCGAAACAGGGTTGGTAGTTGCTGGCCAAGATTTTCAAATTGGTCAAGCAATCGTTTCCATCACTGGTAATGTCTACGATGAAGACAACGTTACGGTCTACGCGGGTACCGATACGATTTCAGTAGAACTGTACAAGAACGGTGTTCTTTCAGAAATTAAATCGGTATCACCAGGTAGCAAATTCAGCTTTACTAAAGTTGAAATGCTAGGCGGCGGTCAATATGACTTGGTTGCCAAGACCAAGACGATGATGGGTGGTTTGACTATCCAGGCTGCACACATTCAGGAAAAGCGCGATTATGACACCGATACAGGTGGTCATCTCGCGCTGCAAATGTCTATCAAGAACGTTGCGCCTGATATCGCAAAAGTCTTCCCACCAAATGGCCATGACTTTGGTTCGACCGACACAGTTACTGTAACTCTACACTTCAGTGAACCTATGGGTGCTGATGCCGCTAGTTACCGCGATTCTACCTCAGTTGGCGGCGCCTTGTATGAAGACATTATCGTTACTTACGATGGTCCAAAAGCAGGTGAGATTTCCAAGACTTTGACTTGGAATACTGCAGACTATTCAGAGTTAGCGGTAACGATTGACAGTGCAGCTCCTGGCCGCATGTACACCATCGACTATGCTGGCCTCCACGGAAACCTGGAAGATGAATACGAAAATACATTAGACCTGACTGGTAGTGCTACCGCAGCAACCTATACGGTTGCATATGGTGACACGGCTCCCACTGCACCTACAACTGTTGCCGTCGTTGACGATATTTCTGCCGCTGACAGTAATTCATTGGGCGCAGGTGTCGGTATAGATTTGTATTGGACTAGAGTCGATGGTGCTAATAGCTATAAGGTATTTAGAACAGCAAGCGTTGATGGAGTTGACCACACTGTTCAGGTCACCACAGTGGTTGGTGCTAATACTTTCCACGACACTCTAGTAGATGCTACCGCTCATAACGGTGTTGACGTACTGGTTGATGACGACAACAATGCCGTAAGTTACAAGTGGAGTGTAATGTCTGTAAACGGTGATGGTCTTGTCAGTGCTATGTCTGGCGATTCAAACAAGACGTTAGCGGATGTAACTGCACCAGCGAGCATCACTGCAACATGTATACTTAACGCATCCGGCTACGGTGGTTCGGTGATTAGAATTTCATTCGCTGAGCCTGTAGTTCAAGCGGCAGCAGAAACATTTGCTAACTACACAGGTTTACCAAGCGGTCAGAAATATTTGGAGTATGATATCGTCAACGCACGGGTAGATATTGGGTACGATGACGCAACGGCTCCTGTTTGTACCGTAGGTGGTGGTGACGACAACGTGACTGCCGGCGTAGCTATAACCGACGTCGCAGGTAATGCACCAGGTGCTGGCTTGGCCGCACCAGCGTTCTAAACCTAGTTTCTATAGCTGGTTAACGAGATATAAACGGCGGGCTTTGCCCGCCGTTTTTTTTATAGATAACGCTCTATTATCGTGTTACGGTAATTCTCACTGCACGAACTCGGTACATCAATGATACGTTCAATCTTTTTAATTCTCGTCTCAGTTGTTTCCCTATCCAGTTGCTCTTTCTTTTCCAAAAACTGGACCTTCATCGTCTATCTCGACGGAGACAACGATCTCGCGCCATATAATCTTCAAGACCTCGAAGAGATGAAGACAGGCATACAAGTGGACAATATCCGTGTACTCGTGCAATTCGATCAACCCGATGGCGTCACCGCCAAGCGTTATGAAATCACCGAGAAAGGAATGACCGAGTTAGAGGACATCGGCGAAGTCAATATGGCCGATGAACAAACTCTCACCGATTTTCTGGTGTGGGCAAAAGGAAGATTGAACAAGCCGGATCATACCATTTTGATTTTGTCCGATCATGGCAATGGTTGGGATCAGACTATCGGTCCATCGCCAGCGGAAAAAGTTGGTCCACGATCTTTGTTTAATGACTGGGACAACGGCGTAATCAAAATGGCAATGCACAATCATCGCGTGCGTACCGCTATCGAAGCCTCTGGCATCAATATCAATGTTCTCGGCCTGGATGCCAGCATCATGGGTACTATCGAGGCTATCTATGAATTTTCCGATTTGGCGGAAGTCGTCATCTCTTCGCAAGAAGTGGGATACCAAATCGGCTGGGACTACACCAATGTCTTTGCGCGCTTATCAAAAGATCCGAAGATGAGCATAGACGAATTCTCTTCGATAGTCGTCGACAGCTATCGTCGCCAATTTGAAGAAGTGCTTTATCCATCAGGCATCGAAACCAACGACAAGCTCTACACACTTGCCGCGCATCGCAGCGAAGGTGTCAAAGCGCTGGCAACCGCATTAGGTGACTTTGCGTCCAGCACCAAAGCGGCGCTGGCAGATACAGCGAATAATGCAGAACTCATCACCGCACTGCAAACCGCGCGCGAAAATGCACAGCATATCGATTTTTATAACCAGCCACGGGTCTATGTCGATATCAAAGATTTCTTTGCCAAATACGATAACACCAGCAATATTCCGGCACTGTTAGATCAAGCGACAATTGCGAGCTACCACGGCGCAGACCGACCAGACGCAAACGGGCTATCCGTAGTGTTTTTCAAACTACGCAGTGACGGCTCGAACAACACCTATGACGTGAATTATAAAAACTGGGATGCAGACACAGCGACGGGTAACAAAGGACGCTTCATTAATGAATTTGAGTGGGACGAAATGCTCTATCTATACAATTCTCAGTCATACCCGACGTTGTTCTAAAAGCCGTTCTGGTGAATTGTGAACGTTATTTGATTCCAGTGGGTCGCACTTTTTCTCTCCAGCATATGTGGCAACTTTTCGCTGGTAAGCTAATGTTGTCTGGTTTCTATACACCATATTCATACAGTGCATAGTCAATTGCACGGAAAGCATGTCTGCAATGAGTGGCATAGGAATTCTTTGTTCCCAGGCAAACAAGATCAAATAGCTGTGATGACGGTAAAAGGGAAATACATGTGAAGAAAGATGGCTCCCCGGGCCGGACTCGAACCAGCGACCCAATGGTTAACAGCCATTTGCTCTACCGACTGAGCTACCGGGGAATAGGACGCGTATACTAACGATGCTTTTCGCGTCGGTCAACCAGAAATTTTAATTAAGGGCTTTTTCCAAACGATCTAAGGCCTTGTTTAGGTTATCTAAAGACGTTGCAAAAGACAGACGCATATATCCCGGTGCACCAAACGCTGAACCGGGCACCAAGGCCACTCCAGCTTCTTCCAATAGCCATTCAGCCAGCTCCAGATCGTCTTTCATACCCTTGGCCTTGATTGCACCACTGAAGTCCGGAAACAGATAAAACGCGCCCTGGGCTGGGATGCAGCGAACACCTTTCAAGTTATTAAGACGCTTCAGGACCACGCCATGGCGTTCTTCAAAGGCCGTTAACATCATCGTTATACATGACTGATCGCCCTCTAGCGCGACCTGTGCCGCGACCTGGGAAATCGATGTCGGGTTAGATGTGCTCTGCGACTGAATCGTCTTCATACCTTTAATGATATCTTTGGGTCCAGCGGCATAGCCGATACGCCAGCCTGTCATGGAATAGGCCTTGGACACGCCATTGAGCACAATCGTCTGCGATAGTAGTTCAGGGCAAACACTCAATATATTGGTATATGGCGTACCTTCCCAGGCGATGGCTTCATAGATATCGTCAGTGACGACCAGCACTTTGGGGTGTTGTAGTAGCACATCGGCCAGGGCTTGTAGCTCTTGTTCTGAATAAATCGCGCCTGTCGGGTTGGAAGGGCTGTTGATGACAACCATGCGCGTACGATTGGTAATCGCGGCCTTCAATTGTTGAGGCGTGATTTTAAAACCAGCGTCGATACCTGCCTCGACTATTACGGGTGTTCCCTCTGCCAGTTCCACCATCGGTGGATAGGATACCCAATAGGGAGCAGGGACAATGACCTCGTCTCCGGTATCGAGTACCGCCTGACACAGGTTATAAAAACTGTGCTTGCCGCCGCAGGATACCAGTATTTGGTCAGGCGTAAAGGTAAGTTTATTGTCTCTTGCGAATTTGCTGATGATGGCCTTTTTCAGCTCTGCTGTCCCGTCCACCGCCGTGTATTTGGTAAAACCGTTGTTAATGGCCGCAATCGCCGCGTCTTTGATATGTTGCGGGGTGTCAAAATCCGGCTCACCGGCACCCAGGCCTATGATATCCTTGCCCTCCGCGCGCAAAGCGGCGGCTCGAGCGGTGACTGCCAATGTCGGCGAAGGTTTGAGGTTTTTTGCGCGTTGGGAGAGCATTGGGGGCTATGAGTCCTCTAGTCAAATTGTCCAGTACAAAACTGGCGTAATATAGCAAGACTCGTAATCAAAGTGCACTATAGATTCAGCCTTATCGACAATACGGGGATGCCGCATGGTCAAAGCCTTTAAAATCCATTCCGGTTATACCCCTTCTGGCGATCAGCCGGAGGCTATTCGACGTCTGGTAGGAGGCCTGGAAGCAGGAGAGGCGTTTTTAACCCTGCTCGGCGTGACCGGTTCTGGCAAGACGTTTACTGTCGCCAATGTTATTGAAAAACTGCAACGCCCGGCCCTGGTGCTCGCCCCCAACAAGACGCTGGCGGCACAGCTTTATGGCGAGATGAAGGATTTCTTTCCCGACAACGCGGTCGAATATTTCGTTTCCTATTACGATTATTATCAGCCCGAGGCCTATGTGCCTTCCTCTGATACCTTTATCGAGAAAGACGCTTCAATTAACGATCACATTGAGCAAATGCGATTGTCGGCAACCAAGGCCATACTTGAACGCAAGGATGTCATTATCGTAGCCACAGTGTCGGCGATTTATGGTTTGGGTGATCCCCAGTCGTATCTGAAAATGGTGTTGCATCTGTCCCGTGGTGAACAAATCAGCCAGCGGGAAATCCTGCGCCGCCTCACCGAGTTGCAATACAAACGCAATGATATGGAATTGTTTCGCGGCACGTTTCGCGTTCGCGGCGAGGTCATTGATGTCTTTCCGGCGGAATCCGATCGTGACGCTATACGCGTGGAATTGTTCGATGACGAAGTGGAGTCTATTGCCTGGTTTGATCCACTCACCGGCGAGGTGTTGCGCAAACTACCGCGAGTGACAATATTTCCAACCAGTCACTACGTTACACCGCGTGACACCGTGGTGAATGCGATTGATGACATCAAAGAGGAATTGCAGGTTCGCCTAAATCAGTTTTATGAATCGAACAAATTGCTCGAGGCGCAACGGCTGAGTGAACGCGTCAAGCTCGATATTGAGATGATGCAGGAACTGGGTTATTGCTCCGGCATAGAAAACTATTCCCGTTATCTTTCCGGTCGCAATCCCGGCGAGCCACCGCCGACACTGATGGATTATATCCCCAGTGATGCATTGCTGTTTATCGATGAAAGTCACGTCACCGTGCCGCAAGTGGGCGGTATGTATAAAGGCGACCGCTCGCGCAAGGAAACACTGGTGGAATACGGTTTTCGTCTACCGTCGGCGCTGGATAATCGGCCTTTACGCTTCGATGAGTTTGAAAAACTGCTGCCACAGACGGTGTTTGTCTCGGCGACGCCTGGCCCGTATGAGCAAGAACATGCAGGTGACATTATTGAACAGGTGGTACGTCCGACAGGGCTGGTTGATCCGGAGATTGATATCCGTCCCGTAGGTGTGCAGGTCGATGATTTGTTGTCAGAAATCAATAAACGCGTGGAAAAAAACGAGCGCGTTCTGGTTACCACGCTGACCAAGAAAATGGCGGAAAATCTCACCGACTATTATCTAGAGAATGGTGTGCAGGTGCGTTATCTCCACTCTGATATCGATACTGTAGAGCGCATGGAAATCCTGCGTGATCTGCGTCTGGGTGAGTTCGATGTGCTCGTCGGTATTAACCTGTTGCGCGAAGGCTTGGACATACCCGAAGTCTCACTAGTTGCGATCCTTGACGCCGACAAGGAAGGTTTTTTGCGTTCGGAACGTTCGCTAATACAGACCATTGGACGCGCTGCGCGTAATCTCAACGGTCGTGTCATTATGTATGCCGACAAGATAACCGCGTCGATGAAAAAGGCTATCGATGAGACCGAGCGTCGGCGACAAAAACAAATGGCCTATAACAAAGAACATGGCATCACACCGAAAGGCGTGGAAAAGGCGATACGTGACGTTATGGAGGCAACTTATCCCGGTGGCCCGGTAAGTGATCCGCGCAGCTATGCCAAGGTTGCCGATGATCTAATTGAATACGAATCCTTGAGTCCCGCTAAACTGGAGAAACAAATCAAGACCCTGGAGCAAAAAATGATGAGGCATGCGCAGAATCTGGAGTTCGAAGAGGCGGCACGTGTGCGTGATCAGATTAAAAAGATACAGGAAGCCAATATGGGGTTAGCGCGTTAGTCGTATTTGTTCGTTCTTATTTGCCAGCGATTTCTTTCGCATGGCAACTCAAAGTAACTCAGAAGATTGTAGACGAAAAAAACGGCTCCTAAAAGGAGCCGTTTTCATTTGAAACGAATCGCGAGAATTACTTCTTAGATTTTCTTCTTCTTGCGGCAACCGTCATACCGATTAAACCTGCACCAAACAATGCAAGTGAAGCGGGCTCTGGCGCGTTCGCATCAGGTACGAATACACTGATTGGGTTTTGCGTCATTGTGACATTGCCAACGCCCATAAAAGAAAGACCAGTTACGAAAGCGGTTGGATCAGCAGGATCAAGGCCAGCAGAAATCTCTATGCCACGAATGCTGAAACGGCTCAGACCGGCGGCATCGATGGTAGTTAGGTCGAAAGTGACACCACCTTCAATATCGTAGCCGGAGTCAACATATTCTGTGCCGTTCCAAAAGTATAGATCATAAAAGTTGTCGCCATAACCCGCTGGCAAAGTAACGCTAGCGAAGTTTGGTCCAGTAGTGATTTCATAATCATAACCAACGGCGATGTCCGGATCGATCCAGATAGTCTGGTTTGGTACTGTAATTTCGAAGTCAAACACAAAACCTTCATCGACAATAACGATTTGAGGTAGCAAAGGCGCGTCCGCAGATGAACCATCTGAGGTAACGCCATTGCGTATCGCCATCGTCCACAAACCCGGTGATAAGACGCTTACATTACTCGTTGCAGCTAGATTCAAAATGTCAGCACTTAAAGAACCAGGGAGGGAAAGAAACTGACCCGCGCCTGAATCATAACCGGCTGATGCTGGCGTACCACCGAACCCATTTGAACCGCCGCTGAAATCACCAGTTGTCCACTGCAACTGGTTATAACGGAACTCGATGTCAAAATCCCCGGTATTGATATCGGAACGATCATGAAGAATCATCTGGAAATCGTTAAGCTTGTCTACATGGTTAGAGTAGTAGCCAACATTGCTCCAGGTAATGACCATAGTCTCCGCGTTGGGTGCGGCAACGTAGATTTCTCCACACGTGGCACAGCGAGTATCAACGTCTGCCCAGAAAGGCGCAATGATGGGTGTTGCGGTGCTTGCACCGGTAAATGCGCTTGGCGTAAAGGTGCTGAGCGAATTCCCAAAAGAGATGTTTCCGTTGGTATTGATGAAGAAATTGTTATAGGCGGTGCCAAAAAAGTTAACCTCGAATAGCGACCTTGATGAACTTGAGCCATCATCGTTACGCCAGAAGGTTGCTCCCTCATCGAGCGTTAAGGCATAGTCACCATACCCCGTCGGACCACCTAAACCATCAAGCAATGCAATCGCATGACTTGTCGAAGGTAATACAAAGCCAGCAAACGCAAGCGCGCTTAGCGACAATTGCGTTAGCAGCCTTTTTGGACTTTTCTGTAGCATTTTGCACTCCTCTATTGATTGTTGATTTTGTATGATGATAGCAATTTGTGAACCAAGCAATAAATGACAATAAAAACAAATGGTTGTAATGCTCATGTGATTCTTGGAGTTCAATTATGTAAAATTACCCGACAAACAGAGATGGATATATTTTATATGGGTAGAAAAAATTCCTATGTTGGCAATATGAATCAATAGCAAGTATCTTTCGTGCACAGGCTTGCTGATCAAGAGGGAATTGTGTTGAAAAAACTGATAATGATTTGTTGTTTGTTTTTCATTCAATCAAGTGCGTTTGCATTCACTGCAGGAGAGTTGGCTGAGCAGTGTCGGGTTACTCAGCAGAAGTTGCCCGAGAAAGAGGCGGGTGAGAAGGCTATAAAGCGCTTTCTGGATACCGGAACTTGCGCTGGTTATGTTGGCGGCGTCATCGCCGGTGTGAACCTGGCTGGTGCGATGATGATGGAACAGAAAGTCATGAAGACCAATTTCATCTGCATGCCACGTAAATATCATGCACAGCAACTGGTGAAAATGTTTTTGGACTATATGGACGAAAATAAGAAATATGCCAAAGAGTCTGCACAGCTTACGGTTTACAACGTATTTCGCAAGCGCTTTCCATGTAAATAGTCTGGCGAAGCTATTGTGTAGCCTCTGGGCATATGTTATTTTTCGCCCTCAATTTTTAGGCGCGTAGCTCAGTTGGTTAGAGCACCACCTTGACATGGTGGGGGTCGTTGGTTCGAGTCCAATCGCGCCTACCAGACACCAAGGCATCGCCCACAAAGCGGTGCCTTTTCATTTTCACGCGACCCCTCGTATAGGTCGCCACTGATAGGAGTATGTAATGCCCGTTATTACCCTTCCCGATGGTTCCCAACGTTCTTTTGATAAAGCTGTCACTATCCACGATGTTGCTGCGGATATCGGACCTGGTTTGGCAAAAGCCGCGCTGGCTGGCAAGATCGACGATAAGCTACTGGATACTTCTCATCTGATCGAATCCGATGTGACGCTTAGCATTATCACTGAACGCGATGAAGATGGCCTGGATATCATTCGCCATTCATCTGCGCACTTGCTGGCCCAGGCGGTCAAGCAGCTCTTCCCTGAGGCTCAGGTGACCATAGGCCCGGTAATCGAAAACGGTTTTTATTACGACTTTTCCTTCGAGCGTGGTTTTACGCCGGAAGATCTGGAAAAGATCGAAAAGCGTATGCAGGACATCATCAAGCAAGATATTCCGGTGCATCGCAAAGAAATGAAGCGCGAAGAGGCGATCGAATTCTTCAAGAACATGGGCGAGGTCTATAAGGCCGAAATCATAGAATCCATCCCTAAAGGCGAAACGATTTCTCTGTATGAACAGGGCGACTTTATCGACCTGTGTCGTGGCCCGCATATTCCGAGCACCGGCAAGATCAAGGCGGTCAAGCTGATGAAAGTCGCGGGTGCCTATTGGCGCGGCGATTCACGCAACGAAATGCTGCAACGCATTTACGGTACTGCCTGGAATAACAAGAAGGATCTGAAAGACTATTTGCACCGTCTTGAAGAAGCTGAAAAACGTGATCATCGCAAGATCGGTAAGCAACTAGATCTTTTCCATATGGAAGAATTGGCGCCAGGCATGGTGTTCTGGCATGACAAGGGCTGGATAGTCTATCAAGTCATCGAAAGCTACGTGCGTAAAACGATACGCGAAGCCGGTTATACCGAAGTAAAGACACCGACTGTCGTTGGGCGCACTCTATGGGAAAAGTCTGGGCACTGGGAAAAATTCCACGAGGACATGTTCACCACCCACTCGGAGGAGCGTGATTACGCAATTAAGCCGATGAACTGCCCGTGTCATATCATGATCTTCAACCAGGGGCTGAAGAGTTACCGTGACTTGCCCTTGCGCATGGCCGAGTTCGGATCCTGTCATCGCAACGAGCCGAGTGGGGCCTTGCATGGGCTGATGCGTGTGCGTGGTTTCGTGCAGGACGACGCGCATATCTTCTGTACAGAGAATCAGATTCAGGATGAGGTCGCGGCATTTATCGACCTACTATATAGAGTATATGCGGATTTCGGCTTCGACGAGGTTATCATCAAGCTTTCAACTCGCCCGGAAAAGCGCGTCGGTTCCGACGAGATCTGGGATAAATCCGAGCATGCGCTAGAAACAGCCTTGAATAACAAAGGCCTGGCTTGGGATCTGCAACCGGGTGAAGGGGCTTTTTACGGGCCCAAGATTGAGTTCTCACTCAAAGACTGTATAGGCCGGGTATGGCAGTGCGGCACCATCCAGGTAGATTTCAATACTCCGGGTCGTCTGGGATCAGAATACGTTGACGAAAATAACGGTCGTCAGGTGCCGGTAATGCTTCATCGCGCTATATTGGGTTCTTTGGAGCGTTTTATTGGTATTTTGATCGAGAACTATGCCGGCGCTTTTCCTCCCTGGTTGGCTCCCGAACAGGCGGTAATTGTCAATATTACCGACAATCAGGCAGATTATGTTGTCGAAGTCGAGGAAACACTGAAAAAACAAGGCTTCAGGGTTAAATCCGACTTGAGAAATGAGAAGATCGGATTTAAAATTCGCGAGCACACATTACAGCGTGTGCCGTTTATTTTGGTTACCGGTGACAAAGAAGTCGCCGATAGGACTGTGGCCGTGCGAACCCGCGGCGGGAAGGATCTGGGTGCCATGAGTATTGAGGCATTTGGTAAACTCCTGCAAGAGGCGGTGGATCAGCGCGGTCGTTCTGTTTTGGAGGAATGAGTATCTCAGGCAAGAAGCGCGAAGTTCGCATGAACGCTGAAATTACATCACCACAGGTTCGCCTGATTGGTGCTGATGGGGAACAGGCAGGGGTTGTGCAAATTGCAGAAGCACTGGCTGTTGCAGCAGAAGCTGGAATGGACCTCGTAGAGATCTCACCGAATGCCGAACCACCGGTATGTCGGGTTATGGACTACGGCAAGTTTCTGTTCGAACAGAACAAGAAACAGCAAGCCGCCAAGAAGAAACAGAAGCAGATACAAGTTAAGGAAATCAAGTTCCGTCCAGGAACTGAGGAAGGCGACTATCAGGTAAAACTACGCAACCTGATTCGCTTCCTAAACGATGGGGATAAGGCCAAGGTGACATTACGTTTCCGCGGTCGTGAAATGGCCCACCAGGAACTCGGCATGGACTTGCTCAAGCGCGTTGAAACTGATCTCAGTGAAATCGGCGCAGTAGAGCAATATCCAAAGATGGAAGGCCGACAAATGGTGATGGTTATTGCCCCGAGAAAAACCAGATAAGTGAATAATTAACGTCGCCAAACATGTTGTTTGGCCAAATGCGGAGTGTATTAAATGCCTAAGATGAAATCGAACAGCGGCGCGAATAAGCGTTTCCGTCGCAAGTCTAGTGGTGCCGTCAAGCGTGGCCAGTCTCATCGTCGCCACATACTGACCAAGAAGAGCACCAAGCGTAAGCGTCAGCTGCGTACTCCTTCTTGCATCGCAAGTACAGATATCGTGTTTATCGATCGTCTGTTGCCTTATAAATAAGTTGGAGAGGAGTCGAAGCTATGCCAAGAATTAAACGTGGTGTTCAGGCCCGTCGCCGACACAAAAAGGTTTTAAAAGCCGCCAAAGGTTATTATGGTGCCCGCAGTCGCGTCTATCGCGTTGCCAAGCAGGCTGTAACCAAGGCAGGTCAATACGCCTATCGTGACCGCAAGCAGCGCAAGCGTCAGTTTCGCGCGTTGTGGATTACCCGTATCAATGCCGCAGCACGCGCCAATGGTATTACCTATAGCCGTATGATCAATGGTCTGAAGAAGGCCAGTATTGAAATTGATCGTAAGGTATTAGCGGATATCGCGGTATTTGATAAGGACGGTTTTGCCAGGATCGCAGAAGCGGCAAAATCCGCCTTGTCCTGATAACGATACGCGTTTTTACAGTGTCAACGAAAAGGGAAAGGTGTGATGCCTTTCCCTTTTTTGTTTTGAGTATCTCGGCGTAAGCCACGCGCCCCACGAGAATTAGGAAATGGAACAAGCATTAAATCAACTCACCGAAGAAGCTCAGGGCAAGATCAAATCAGCCAGTGATCTCGCCACACTTGACGATATACGTGTTCACTACTTGGGTAAAAAGGGTGTCCTGACCGAGCAACTGAAAAATCTCAAAGACGTACCACCTGAACAGCGTCGCGATGCTGGACAGGTAATTAACAAAGCTAAACAAGCAGTGCAAGAGGCTATTGAAGCGCGTAAAAATGATTTACAGCAGGCGGCACTGGATGCGCGCCTGGCAGAAGAAACCATAGACGTAACTTTGCCCGGTCGTGGTCAGCATCGTGGTTCATTACATCCAGTAACGCGAACGATACAACGCATCGAATCTTTCTTTAAGGGCATGGGTTTTACCATCGCCCACGGTCCGGAAATCGAAGACGATTATCACAACTTCGAGGCGCTGAATATTCCCGAGAATCACCCGGCGCGGGCGATGCAGGATACGTTTTATATCACCGAGAATTCTCTGTTGCGCACCCAGACCTCGGCTGTGCAGATACACGTCATGGAAAACGCCAAACCGCCGTTTCGCATTTTGTCCTCCGGACGTGTGTATCGTTGCGATTTCGATGTCACTCATACGCCTATGTTTCATCAGGTCGAAGGCCTGTTGGTGGACAAAGACGTCAGCTTTGCCACACTCAAGGGAACCTTGAAAACGTTTATGGAACAGTTTTTCGAGGTCGAAGATTTGCAACTGCGTTTTCGTCCCTCGTATTTCCCGTTTACCGAACCGTCAGCGGAAATCGATATACAGTGCGTGATGTGTTCTGGAGATGGATGCCGCGTATGTAAACAAACAGGTTGGTTAGAAGTCGGTGGTTGCGGCATGGTGCATCCTCAGGTGTTAAAAAATGTCGGCGTAGATAACGAAGAATACGTTGGTTATGCCTTTGGCATGGGTGCCGATCGTCTGGCGATGTTGCGTTACGGCATAAACGATTTGCGTCTGTTATTCGAAAACGATTTACGTTTTCTCAAACAGTTTGCCTAGACGGTAAGTGAATAAAACGCGGCGGCTATTGTGCCGTCGAGGGTTGGATACGACGCAACACGCGTCTTACAAAGAAGTTAAACAGCGACTATGAAATTCAGCGAAAAATGGTTACGTGAATGGGTGAATCCCAATGTGGATACCGCCACTCTGGCGGAAGGTTTTACCATGGCGGGTCTCGAAGTAGACAGCCTGGAGGCAGCAGCGCCACCTTTTAACAATGTTGTCATTGGGGAAGTGTTAACCGTCGAAAAACACCCGGAAGCGGACAAGCTGAATCTGACCACGGTGAATGTCGGAAGCGAGACGCTGAAAATTGTTTGCGGTGCGAGCAATGTCGCGCCCGGTATACGCGTACCCACCGCCATGGCAGGTGCGACGCTGCCTAATGGTATGACGATCAAGAAGGCCAAGCTACGCGGTGCGGAGTCCCACGGTATGTTGTGTTCCGAAGCGGAAATCGGTCTTTCGGAAAGCGCAGAAGGTTTGATGATTTTACCTGGTGATGCACCTGTTGGTATGTCGATCCGCGAGTATCTCGATCTCGACGATACCATAATTGAAGTAGATTTCACCCCAAATCGCGGCGATTGCCTGAGTGTTGCCGGTATGGCGCGAGAGGCGGGGGTATTAAACAATACTGTAGTAAATGTGCCGTTAGTGAATAAAGTTGCCGCGACAATAGACGAAACGCGTGAAGTCGTAGTGCATGCCACTACGGATTGTCCGCGCTATCTCGGTCGCGTCATACGCGATATCGACGCAAGTGCTAACACACCGCTGTGGATGGAAGAACGCCTACGTCGCGCCGGATTGCGCTCGATCAGCCCGACTGTTGATGTGACCAATTATGTTTTACTCGAACTCGGCCAGCCGATGCACGCCTTCGATCTGGATAAACTCAGCGGCAAAATCATCGTGCGTCGTGCCGAGAAAAAAGAAAAACTGAAATTGCTGGATGACAGCGAAGTCGAGTTAGACGAACAAGTGTTAGTCATCGCCGATGAAAAACAGGCACACGCATTTGCTGGTGTAATGGGCGGTCTGGAATCTTCTGTTACCGAATCCACACAACATATATTTCTCGAATGCGCCTTGTTCTCACCAGATGCGATACGCGGCAAAGGTCGACGTTTTGGTTTGCAAACCGATTCATCTTATCGCTTCGAACGCGGTGTCGATTTTGAATTGCAGGCACGAGCGATGGAGAGAGCCACAGCGCTGATTATTGAAATAGCCGGAGGTAATGCCGGTCCTATTGTTGAAGCGGTGTCACAAGCTGACATGCCGCGTCGTGATGCAATTGCGTTGCGTACCTCGCGTGTTGAACGCGTGTTAGGAATAACAATCGACAACAAACAAATCGAAAATATTTTGCAAGGTTTAGGCATGACGGTGTCGTCAACTGCAGACGGTTGGCAAGTGACACCACCGAGTTATCGCTACGATATTTCTATCGAGGCCGACCTTGTGGAAGAGGTGGGACGCGTCTATGGTTATAACAATATTCCGACTCACATGCCGTTAGGCGAATTGAAATTAACTGATGAGTCTGAAGCAGAACTCGGTATGCCGCGTCTCAAGGAGATCTTGATCGACTCCGGTTACAACGAAGTCATTACCTATAGTTTCGTTGATGCAGATATTCAGAGTTTGCTTGATCCGGAAACCGAAACTGTCGCTATCTCCAATCCGATCTCGGCAGAGATGTCGGTGATGCGCACCACATTGTGGTCTAGCCTGTTAAAGACATTGGTTCACAATCAAACGCGACAGCAAAACCGGGTACGCATTTTTGAGACCGGAATGCAATTCAGCCAAAAAAGTGGCGTTGTCGCGCAAGACCTGATGGTGGCCGGTTTGGCCTATGGCGATGCCTTACCCATAAATTGGTCGGAAAAACCGCGTAAAGTGGACTTTTATGATGTGAAAGCGGATTTGGAGCGCCTGTTTTGCGCTACTGGTGGACTCAATGGCGTGGTATTCGAAAGTGCGCAACATCCGGCCTTACACCCCGGACAATCTGCAAGGGTTTACAAAAACGGCATAGAAATTGGATGGTTAGGATGCCTGCATCCGGTTGTGCAGAAAAAACTGGACCTTCCAACACCGGCATATGTGTTCGAACTGTCCTACGCTGCACTGAAAACCGGTAGCGTTCCGGGGTTTCAGGCGATTTCCAAGTTTCCATCCATACGACGGGACTTGGCCCTGGTGGTAGATGAACAGGTCACCGCCCGGAAAATTGTTGAAGAAGTTGAAAAAACTTCTCCACAGTTACTGAAAGATATTGATATATTTGATATATATCGCGGGAAAGGTGTCCCCGAGGGAAGTAAGAGTCTTGCAATAGCGATAACCTTGCAGGATGATACGCAAACCCTCACGGACGATAGGGTAGAGGCTGTAGTCCGAACAATCTTAAACTCATTGAAGGATTCAACGGGCGCAACACTAAGAGAGTAATCTATGGCGTTGACGAAAGCGGATATGGCGGAAAAGCTTTTTGAGGAATTGGGCCTCAATAAGCGAGAAGCAAAAGATCTGGTAGATCTCTTTTTCGAAGAAATTCGCGCGGCACTGGAAACCGGTACTTGCGTGAAGTTGTCGGGTTTTGGCAATTTTACACTCCGGGATAAAAATCAACGTCCTGGTCGCAATCCGAAGACTGGAGAAGAAATTCCCATTTCTGCACGGCGCGTGGTAACCTTTAGGCCGGGACAAAAACTTAAAGCTAGAGTGGAAGCATACAAAGGCAATGGAGAGCAACAACAAGAACAAGGTTGAACTGCCGCCGATACCGGGAAAACGCTACTTCACCATTGGCGAAGTGAGCGATCTCTGCGCAGTCAAACCTCACGTATTACGATACTGGGAACAGGAGTTCCCGCAACTGAAACCTGTCAAACGTCGAGGCAATCGACGTTACTACCAGCAGCATGACGTACAGATGGTGCGTACCATACGCAGCTTGCTTTATGAGCAAGGTTTTACCATTAACGGTGCCAAGCAGCAGCTGTCGCGACGAGATTCCAAAAAGAGCAAGGCCGTTGAGGCCGAGACAACGGCAGCAACAAGCCCGGTCTCAGGTTCTCAGGATCTGGTAAAGGCGTTGCGTACGGAGCTGGAAGACCTTCTGGAAAACCTAGCTGATTGATTCTTCAGGGGTTTAGTACCTGGTTTTAGTCGTTTATCTGGAACCTTTTTTAGGGTACCATAGGCGCCTCTTTGACATTGGTCGGACATTCGGGGCGTAGCGCAGCCTGGTAGCGCATCAGCATGGGGTGCTGAGGGTCGGAGGTTCAAATCCTCTCGCCCCGACCAATTTACCTGAATTCTCGTTCCCTGCACGTTAGTTATTCTGAGTTTACGTCTTTCTTCGCTTCGAGGATTCCCAGCCGACCTTCGGCCGGCGTTCGAAGAACTGCGTTTGTCCACTGGACAAACGGTTTCTTCTCACCCTCTCGCCCCGACCAATTTACTTGAATTCTGAGTCCTTGCCCGTTAGATACTCCGTGTTTATACCTTTCTACGCTTCGAGGATTCCCGGCCAACCTGCGGTTGGCGTTCAGCCAGCTGCGAAATGACATTAGGTCATTTCGGTCTGGCTTCACCCTCTCGCCCCGACCAATAGATTCAAATTCTTATTATCATTCTAAGGATGTCGGCTTTTTCTTCTTGAAAAATATTATCGAATTCCGATAATATCTGTATATGATAATTTCGTTTGGGAATACGTTAGCTGAGGACCTGTACTTCGATAAGAAGTCGAAGGAGGTTCGAAAATTTCCAAAGGATATTCACCGGGTTGCGAGACGCAAACTGCTCTATTTGCATGATGCGGGAGACCTAGACGATTTGCGTGTGCCGCCTGGAAATCGATTGGAGAGACTGAAGGGAGATTTGTCAGGGTTCCATTCGATACGAATCAACGATCAATGGCGGGTGATATTCAAGTGGGAAAACGGGAATGCAAGTGAAGTTACCATCGTTGATTATCATTGAAGAATTAAAGGTGATACGAAATGAAAGAACCTAAGAATCCATTTCATCCTGGAGAAATTCTACTAGAAGAGTTTCTTGAGCCAATGGAAATGTCACAAGCAGCCTTTGCTAAGAAGCTGGGTTGGACTACAACACGCCTCAATGAACTGATCAAAGGGAAGCGTGGGATTACGGCCGAATCAGCCTTGGATCTAGCTCAGGTATTGGGTACTACTCCGAAGCTATGGATGAATCTGCAGGCAACATGGGATTTGGCTAAGGCGGTAGAACGTCGGAATAGGGCGGCGTAGAGACTAGTAGAATGGACATGTAAATTATTGTTCCTTGTCGCACGATATTGTCTGATATTGCAATTCAGTGAAATAATGAAAACAAATAGATAGAGTGATGTAGTCGCCTAAATGGGGTTGTGGGGGACGGAGGATCAAATCCTCTGCAAGTTAGATACTCCGTGTTTACGTCTTTCTTCGCTTCGAGGATTCCCAGCCAACCTGCGGTTGGCGTTCGAAGAACTGCGTTTGTCCACTGGACAAACGGTTTCTTCTCACCCTCTCGCCCCGACCATTTTACCCGAATTCAAATTCCTGCACGTTAGCGAAACCGAGTATACGACTTTCTTCGCCTCGAGGATTCCCGGCCAACCTGCGGTTAGCGTTCAGCCAGCTGCGAAATGACATTAGGTCATTTCGGTCTGGCTTCACCCTCTCGCCACGATACACAAATCAAAGTGTGTGCAATGATCTGCTACTAACTGGGCCCCACTTCCGGCTACACTCTAGAGTTCTAGGGCAAATAACTTCCAGCGTGCCTATGTAGTCTCACTCGTGATAGATCGCATAGATACCGACTGGGTATATAAGGCTGTGTTGTAACAATCAATATTGTCTAGTGGGAATGTAGACAGTCCCCAGATTCATTTTTGAAATGAACCGAACGCGGGAGGCTAGTTCTAGCTATAAAAGTATTAAGTCAGGAAAGCCGAGAATCTCTTCCCTTATTAATGGTGGGTGCGCAACAGGCGGCAACAATGCTAAAGATGGCGTGATAAAAAATTCGCGGTATAAGTCCGCAGTACCATGGGCCAGTACTAGCGTTTATCGCTAAAACACGAATCAGCTGAGCCTATCCGATTTGACGGATACTCAAGCCATGGGAAATTGGCCGAAATAAGAATGTTATATTTGAACGAGAATTCGACACCGCTATTTTGACGAAGAAATATAAGATTGAGGCGGTAAAACAGGGTACAAACAGCAGCAAAAAGGCTCGACAAATGATCATGGGCGAGATGCAGAATACATTTATGGCTGACCCAGAATCCCTCATCTTTCAGCCAGTCACGGAAATGATGATTACGGTAGAAGGAAGGATTAAATTGTTTGTCTTGCTCGACTTCGATCCTAACTAAAACGGAGTAATAGTTCCTAAGCAGTAGAATTATCTCCGTTATATTGCAATAAGAAAAATGAATAGAAATAACGTCTTTAAACTATTCAAGAAAAATTATCGCGCTGATATAATCCACCCAGAATGGGGCTATTCTGAAAATTATAAGCATAACTTTTAGCTGCATCCATAGAAGAAGCTAGATAAAAATAAAGTCACGGATGCTGTATTGTACTAGGTAGTATGGCTGCAACTTCAAATGTTACAAGGTATATTGCTTGCCTGTTCCGGCGCGTGGATATTAGTACGCGTTGGTGCAACTCAAAACACATAATGGACTAGGTGTGTGGTGAGTATTATTGCAGGCTTTAACTATCATAATCTTACTCCTGTTGTCGGGGAGATCACACCGACGTTCGCACGATTTTTATATCTGAGTGAGATTCCCTGCCGCGTAAGCGCATCAAGCGCTGCCTTAAGCGCATTTCTATATCACCTAACCCCGGATACTGTTGGTGATGCCTACATGGTTGCATTGACGACATTCAATCGACTGTTTCCCGAAACTCCTGTATTTGTTACCGCAGATTTTAATAACCAGAATTTAATACTAAATGCATTTCGTGCCACCAAGGTCTATGAGTTTGGCATTCTGCCTATGGAAATTGAATTTCTGCGTCAAAGTATAAGCAGGGTGATAGAGCATGAGCCATCAACAGTGGTAGAGCGGGACAAGGAGTCTGATACTATTCTGGTTACTGGTCTAAGCAAGGAAATACAGCAAATAGTCCTATATATTGACCAACACTATCAGAATAGAATGCCGGTTGAATTTATCTCGAGTCTTTTCAATATGAGCCCAGATAATTTTTCACGAAAATTCAGCAAAGAACTAGGTATGTCTTTTCGAGAGTACCTCAAGACGATTCGTCTACAACAAGCACACTATCTATTACATAACACCTCCCTGTCTATTGAGGAAATTGCATTTCGGGTTGGTTTTAGTGATCCCTCACTGTTTTCGCGTATGTATTATGCAAAATACATGATACGACCTTCAATTTGTCGTCGTGACAAACGTTTGGCTGCTTCTTCAGGAAGTTAATACCAGTAGTTTAAAGATAGACCCAGTGCAGCGACATAATGCTCAGATCGTTCGCCATTGTTGACATTTTCACCATTGGGGAAATAGCGAAACTGGTAAAAGCGACCATACCCTGAGAGAGAAAGGCGTGAATGTAGCGAAACATCTACGCCGAGGCTAAAGTTGGCGTCACAACAAGCACTCTCCTCTCCGGAAAAACCAAGGGTTTCGATGGAATTCAGTGCATCCAACAAGTCAATGGCGAATTTTGCATACGGTGCTATTCGATTAGGCCCCTGAACTAAAAAAATGCCATAAAGTGGATAGTAATTGTTTTGCGTAAAGTCCAGTGGTTTGTTGTAAAAGTGGATTCGACTAAGGCCAAGGCCAACTGCTGCCTTCATGTATTCATTGCGGCCAAACCAAAGTTTCGAAGCGCCAAAAGTATTGATTCCGCTTCCAGATTCATAAAAAATATCGATGCCTTGTGTTAATTCGGTCGGTGCTTTGGTAGTCGTTAGCAAGGTATCCGCAGCGAAACAGGTTTGTGATGTTGTGAAGATAATGACTAGTATAATTGGTACAAATACGCGCATCATATTGCTGTCTAGATCCTACTCTTTTGTTTGTTCAACCGTAGCAAACCCTACCTGCTGGTTTAATGAATTAGTTGGTAGCAAATGCTGTAGCAGGCTATCCATAGCAGTTTTCCAGGGATAAGTATTTAGATCACCCAATTCCTCAATGTTATAGTTTTGTTGTGAGGCACCGCTGACTAAGAAGGTATTCTGTTCTATCGTAGTGAGAGCTGCAATACCCTCTACAGCCCCGGCAATCACATTTCCTTTCCGGTCATATATCAAACCCTTGAGCGCAACTGTAGTGAAAGGGGATACCCCACTAACGGGGCTCGGAGTTTGTAACTTTGAGCCAAGATAAAGCGTGTTGCCAGCATTGGCAGCTACTTGCTTCAGCTTATCCCGGATTGAATTTTTTGCATCTAACCCTTCAAGCAACATATTTGGCTGAGAAGAGACATCAATGATACCGATACTTATATCAAGAATATATTCAGGTATATCGTCATGGTAATTCTCTAAAAAATACCGATACCATTTACCTGAACCTTTGACGAGGGTTAGCATGGATTCCGTGCTATCAGGCGCGCTACCTGAGCGTCGCCAATCGGGCCCCAATACATGTTCAGGCCTGCCATAGTGAATTCTTGGTAGATCGATTAGTAAAAGTGAATTGGTGTTCTCGGGACTATATGTTTCAACAAGGCCATGCTGAGGCCACTTTGGCCATTGATGAGTATAGCGCTCAAGGACTCGCCCCGATAATTTCTGTTGCAAGTATTGGGACAAGAGGGGTAGCGCATTTGAAAGATAGTTGTACATATTGGAGTCACGTAATGATTCAACTTCAATCAGAGGATCTACATGCACTGGAAAGTAGCCCACCTCCCCGGCGGCTGTTCCCATCGGAATATAATATGGAGGACGTAGGACTTTTCTGTTGAATACGAGTCCACTATCTGATGCATTTGACCACTGCAGAGTGCAGGCGTTGAGTAGTGTCAAACATCCTAGCATTGCGATACCAGTAATTCTATTGGTGCCTTTCTCAAATTGAGTTTGGATCAGGTGAAACATATTTAAATATCCTTTCTTTTACTTTCAGTTCAAGCTTCTGATTAGCGATACTTAGTAGGAAAGATTCGTTTTCCGGGTAAATCGATGTGGCGTTTGCGATGACATCGATCAAAGCGATTTGTAAGGTTGCTGACTCTGCTCCTTGATCAATTTCTTTTTGTAATTGATCTTTTGACCAATTACTAATTTCTAAATTCCCACTAAAAGGAACCAAGGCCAATACGCCTGCCGCTTTTACGCTATAGCTTTTTTCCTGGCTAAAATGCGCTGTAAAGGTGTCAAATGCGTCGCTCGACTCTATCGTAGCAATGGCCTGGTAGGCCGCACTTCGTACATCTTCGCTGCTATGTCCTAAAAAAATGGCAATTGTCGATATAGACGCAGGGTTTTGTGAATTCTTCAAACTATGTAGCAATACTACTAACTGCTCTTCGTCGCTACTTTGTGCTAGTTTGTTGCTGAGTTGGTCGACAATATGTTCTGGATTAGACTCCACCGATGCTTTGGACGGATGGGCTAAGGATCCTAGTGCGAACAGTGTAATATCTTGGTATTCGACAGAATTTTCACTGAGTTGCCAGAGTCCATCAATAGTTAGTTTACTGGGAACGTCAATTGAATGCATGGCGGCCAGAGCGCGGGATCGGGTGGAGTCGGCGGAGTACCTATCCATGGCAGTAGCAAGCAGAGCTGCCTGATTTTCCTTCATTCCAGCTTTAGCAATCGCATACCATAGAAATAGTTCTTCTCGTTGTACAAGACCAGAGTTCTGCATGTTTAGTTTGGTAATTATTGAGGTACTAGCATCAGGGTTTTTTCGGAGATAGTTAATCATAAAGTCACGGGCAAGGTTTTCAAAATTGGGGTCCAATAGCTGACTGATATAGAATTCAATGGCCTCATCGGGCGACTTTCCTAGGGCAAGTGCATCCAATTCAGGAATTGTCTTAAGACTACTAAAATCTAATGTTTTAGTTTTGTTTAGCGCACTATTCAATTGGGTAAAGCTATCTGGAAACTTAAAGGCAGCATAGCGTTGAGTTCGTTTAGCTGTGAACTTTCCTTTTACTTCGCTGAAAATTGTGCCATCTACGAATGTTTGGGTTTTCTCTTCACCTTTGATGGCGTTTATCCAACCAGTTTTTGTGTCAATTTGCAAGTTTGTTAAGGATTCGGGAATTTCGATATTGGTGCGGGCAATACCGTTTGAAAACAATTGCAAATATTTTGTTCTTTGTTTTTCCATTTGCCAAAGTTGATCTTGATGAATATTGAAATTCTTGTACGAGGCGACATATTTCCCTAGATGGTCGCTTTCCTGTACTGCCCACTGACTTCGTTTGTCGATCGGGCTGATGAATTGAAATTGACGAATGGTTTGTTGAATATACTGTGACGCATCAGCGGTAGCCTCGTTATGTATATTAATAGCATAAATTTCGCCGTTGTTTTTTAATTTGAAGGAAAATGGGTTTGCAAGATCGTCAATATATGATACTGGAGCATTGTTTATGTTTAGAGTACGAATGCGGATAAAACCACCAAATTCCCAGTATTTTTCGTGCTTCTCATAAACATGAAGGATGAGTACGCCGTATGAATACAAATCAATATCTGATTGTGTGCTAGTACTATTCCCGATAATCAGTTTTGAGGAATCCAACCAGCCATTGGCTTGAGACACAAAATCAAACGCCAATTCTTCATTTTTATTAAAGTTTGGTTTGTATAGAAGATCTGAAGAATTCAATCCTACTGACACTGGTTGGATATCTATATTGGTAAAAGTATTTGGAGTAGTTTGAATGTTTGGTTTTTGTTCATTTTTTGAGAATTCGGTAGGTATTTCCTCTTCGTAATACACAAGATAGTACGCTGCGGCCACAAAAGCTGATGCGATTAGAGTAACTCGAGCTAAATTTTGATATTTTTTCATGGTGTAATATAAATAGTTTGAATTTAATTTGTCCGAACAGACAAAAATTGTGTGGCTTAGGTGTAATTTTGAGAATTATTTCTGCTTTTTGAATGAAGTGCCGCTTGACTAGCGGCACTTCAGACAACAGGACATAGCGTCTCAAAAAGATATTGTTACGCTGCGCCAAACGACTGTGAATATTGTTTCAAATTCCACTTTTGAACTATGCCGCCAAAACTGATCATGGTTGCCTTGTAGATAGTCGTCCAATAAGTACCACAAGGGTATTTGATACCCCATTTAGAACAAAGTTTAACATTCTTTACGTCTCCAAATACGCCAATTTCGCCTTTCAGCGAATTGACTTGCCCCGGCAGTCCTGCGCTCAATGTGGCGCCTGTAACATTGACTAGCGCACTTGCTGCCATGTTCTGCTCGATACCTAGCAAAGTAAGCCACCCATAAATACCACCCCTGGCAAAAGCCAAACTGACATTACCGTTTACAATGGCGTCTAGTTTGGCATAGGGGCCGTAGTTGAAAGTTAGTTGTGAGGAAGCTAACTGTTTAAAATTCAGGGATCCTTTAGCACCAGCTTCACCTCGCAGCCCCGCTTGGATATTAAACGGAATTGGACCAAGAGGAATTGGAATGGACGTTGTCGTTTGTGTCCATAGTACCTGTGTTTCCTTTCCTAAAGCATCTTTGGTGCTCCAATCTGAACCACTTAGTATGTCTTTGTTGGCGCTCCAATAGGTCTTAGACAGAATTTGAACGTTGTAGTCGTAGTGTGCAAGTGCGGTAGGGGAAAAGATATTAACAGCAGCTTTTCCACTGACATTCGCAACACTCCAGTCTTTCAATACTTTAACGTTAACGAAATTATTTGTTCCAGCATGAAAGGCATAGGGAATTCCAGCTTGTTGTGCGTAGCTTATATCAAATCCGGTTTCGTAGTTCGATCCAAAATATTTGTTTCCGAATTTATCTGCCTTTTTTGCTGTAGTAATTTTGACGTCATATGGCCCGAAGTGACTAACCGCTACTGCAAAAGCGTTCTGCACGGATGCTATGACCAATACCAAAAGCAATAATGTTTTATACATTTAAATCCCTCTCTATTATTCTAAAGACAATGCGTCAAACACAAAGTAAGTTATGAGTTACCGATTGCGAACTAATCGGCATCCAAGGCGATTCTCCAAATCTTATTGTCTGTTTCACTAACTTCGTCTACTAAGTTACGAGAATCTACGCGAGCGTATACGTGAAAATAGCCAAAGTATTGATTGAGTGCGGTTCTCAAAGGTTCTGTAATCTTTAAACGTAGCGCACCACTGCGGCTCTGTTGTTTTGGAATAACAGGACAATCTACACAACTAGGTTCAATTTCCCAGCTTTCAGAGTATGTCGTTGATTCGTTTCCTGCAGGGTCTTCGATAGCGACAAGCAGCGGGAAGTCCACACCGTTAATTGTTGCGCCGAAATCAATAGACACACTTCCAACAGAGTATGGAATATCTTGAACATCCGTTGAAACTTCTAAATTCACCCGGATTTCATCCGTGTCGCTACGCACAACTCCGCCATTTCCTCCGAATGAAAACTCCGTGGCGCGCAAATTAGGCTTGTCAAGTTGTACTACCTGGACAACATTGGGAAAAAACTTCCAAGATAGGTTGTTTGGTGTTGTGGTACCATCTGCCAAAATAATTGCATCACCTGAATCTGTTGTTTCAATGTCCACGGGTTGTACGTTTATAGTAAAGATGTAGTTGTCCGGATCGACATTATTCGGAAAAGCGAAGGCTGGTGGTCGAACTTTGGCACCATACGTAGAAATATTATCCATTTGAAAGCTCAAAACTACCCTTTGCGGTTCGACGCTGTCGTAGTTGGCAAGGTTTTCTTCAAATGTTAGATCTGGGGAAGCCCAGTTAACTCCCACGGTTACTAAAGCATGGGGGATGTCTTGCGTCGGCTTAATAAAGAATTCGATATCTGTTGGCATTCCTATATAAAAAGTGGTCGATTTAATATAGAAATTTTTGATTTGTATTTCTCCACCTTCCGGAACGATGCTCCCCTCTGCTATCGCGCATAGCGGTAAAATCAATCCTACGATACAACCTAGTATTTTCCTCATTTGTTTCTCCCTGTACTAGACATGAAATAGAAGTCGTTGCAAGCGATGGGGTGATATTCGACAGGTTTTCCTTGGGTGCAGCAATAGTCCGCAGTTTGCCTGGTGGTATTACCCTATCCTCTCAAAGTAACTAGAATCGGTTTTCATAACGGGAAGTTACTTTGTGCAAAGGGTATGCACTTTAACTTGCACTCTATGCTGAACTGATTACTTCAGTCCTCAAAGTTTGTTGCACGATGTTGCTAACTTAGCCCATGAATGCTGTATTCCGTTGAAGACTGAGAGAATGCTAACGCAAACAAGAAATCTCAAACCAGGACTTTTCTGGGGTAAAAAGAGGACTTACTTGGGAGGGAGGGAAACTTATTTTTACAGGTAAGAAGCCCTCTCGTTTTTCAGGGCTGGAACGGAATTGTGTTTTTGGTGAAAAGTGAATTGGTAATTTAGGTGGGTTTTATTTATTTAGGTCGACGAGATTTTCTCGCCCCGACCAATTACCTGAATTCTGAGTCCTTGCCCGTTAGATACTCCGTGTTTATACCTTTCTACGCTTCGAGGATCTCCGGCCGACCTACAGTCTGCTTTCGTTAACGTGTCACTCGCTTCTTAGAAATTTCATTTATATAAAAACAGCGGGCCAGAAAAGTCTGGCCCGCCATCTCTTATTTCTCCCAATTTAAAAACTGCGTTTTCATCGCGATCATCCGTGTTTTTATCGTCGCGCCTTTGGCTTCAATCATCGATTGTGTTGTCGGCACTGATCGCGATAACCAATAAACACAAGCTGATAGTTAGCAGCGGTGGAGCTGTTGCGATTCAAAAATTTTTCGAAAATGTTGCCATGCTTCTGGCCTCTGGTGTTTATGCCTTGGTAGCGGGAATCGGTGCAGATCCCGCTAATACGATGATATGGCTTGGTGTGCTCGTGCTCATTGCCACCACGATAGTGTCCTGGCGTTTGCCTCGGGATACCGGTGAGTTATCTCAATAGTAAGTTGGTAGAGTCGCGATTACAAAAGTGGCTCAATCGGCATCAACTGCCAAAACAGGGTTTTACTTCGTTTCCAAAACGAGTTGTGTTTGTCCGCGTCTTCGGATGCGGCGTTCCAGCTGTTTTCCGGCAGCATGTCATTCAATATTTGCTGCGTGACCTGGGAGGCAATTTTCTCACTATGGATGATCGCCCCGATTTCGGTATTTAGATTGATCGAACGGGGGTCCAGATTAAAGGTGCCGATATAGCTTATCTGCTTGTCGATCACCATAGTCTTTGCGTGTAGTGCAAAAACAGGGAAATCTTTTTGCTGCGTTATTCTCCGCTCCATCAACGAGGTTTGTATTACGGGCGCGCTTTTATATTCAAATATCTCCATACCGAGTGCTAACAGTTCCTCACGTTGACTTTTATAGCCGCTAAAGGCCGGTAAATTGTCGGTGGATGAAAGCGAGTTTGTGCTTATCTTTATTGATACTCCGCGACGGAGGAGTTCGCCAAACAACAAAATTGCCTCGTCTGTCATTACCAGATAGGGCGACTGTATGATGATCGAATGTTTTGCAGATTGAATTAATTTGGCTAGCGCCTGTGTCGCCTGTCCACCCCCACCTAAGGTAAATGTGGAGGCGTTTTTTCCCGGTAGATCGGAGATAATATCAACTTTACACCACTCCAGTTCTTCAATCAGCTTCGGAAAATAGCTCGGAATGTCTTCTACCGCTTGACGAATTTCCGGGGCATAGTTTTCCCTGTCATTGGCGTAGGCGTGTAAATCACCATATACGGTTTCAATTTGACGATTATCGACGCTGACATTTTTTTGCATTATGCCTAACCCGTCATACAACTGTTCAACGGAAACGCTTATGGGATGCTGCCAATACTGTTCAAAGCTAGCGCTCATCTGACCTGCTGCGTCCCCGAGTAATAACACGTCGCGGTCACGGAAGTTGTATTGGTGATCAAAGTCGTAATATTCATCGGCCATGTTCCTGCCGCCTGTTATCGCTGCTACACCATCGACGATGAAAGTTTTGTTATGCATTCTTTGATTGAAGCTTCGAAAGCCGGTGAACATATTGAATACGCGCTTGTGTAACGGGGTGCCAACAGAGTGTTTTGGATTGTAGATCTTGATCTGAATATTGGGGTGTTTGGCGAGGGCCAATAAGGACTGGTCAGGGGCATCAATCAGCAGGTCATCGACAATGACCCGTACCGTGACGCCGCGCTCGGCTGCTCGTAACAGTGCCTCTGCGGCCAGTATGCCGATGTTGTCGCTACTCCAGATAAAATACTGGACCTCAATCGAAACTTTTGCATGATCGGCTAACCAAGCTCTGCTGATGAGGGATTCTTCGCCTTTTTCCAGAACATATGCGCCTGTATGTGGCGACTTTTCAGTGATGAGATGCTTGAAATAGGTATAGTCTATGTTGTTCTCGGAGGCGGCATGGCAAGCGAAGGCAAATATGGAGAAAAAACAGGCAAACCAAGTGGCGGTGGCCGTCTTTTTAGTCATTTGCAAACCGTTTGCAGAAACCAAAGAATTTATTCTAGATTGATGCGGCATGTGCTTGATGACTACCTATGTGAAAAGTTTGATTGCGTTAGGCATGGTTTTTTATAGATAGAAATGATTTTAAACAAAAACACAAAGACGTGGTAGCAGGAATCACTCCACAAGCCTAGCAATATAGACTTCTATAGTGATGCAATCTCTTGGTGCAGTTCTATATAGCTACGACTTGGTTTGTGAGTCATTCTATGTCAAGAACAGGCAGGAAATCGTCCGTCTGAAAAACGGGTTTTAGTATTCTGATGAATGGTTCGGTGAGGAACCGTGGCTGATTAAAATGCACGCGAGCTAGTGGCTTGTTCATATAGCTTGCAAGTATGTTAGGGCTGCGGCTGCTGATTGGCGGAAGGTATGATAATTTGACAGCCTACTTGGTATATGGCTTGGATTCACGGGCTTGTTTAAACACAGATCTGAATTTTTATACTAAATTCTCACGTTTGTTTTGACAGAGATAGGCTATATACTTACCATTCCTCAGACTATCTAGGGAGAAATACGCGTGAGGCTGACCTACTCATACATTTTTCCGGTTCTTCTCTGTGCAATATTTCCAACAGTAGTTCATAGCGCCGTCACCCACAAACTCAATGTTAGCCTGGAACCCACCGCGCACAAGATTAAGGCCGTTGATGTGGTGCAGTTGCAGAAACCGGTTAATGAGCTAGCGTTTCTTCTTCATGGAGGTCTAAAACTCACGTCACCCGATAGTTCACTGCGGATAGCTGAAACTATCAAGAACTATGTCATTCCATTGAATCGATATGTAGTAAAACTACAGGCGGGGCAGTCGCAGTTTACGCTGAATTATGAGGGTGAAATTTATCATCCCGTTGAACAGCAAAGCGAAGAATATGCCCGTAGTTTCAGTGAGACACCTGGACTGATTGGTGCTCAAGGTGTGTTTTTGGCACAAAGTACCTATTGGTATCCGGTTGTTGAAAATGAGTTCGTACATTTTTCGCTGGAAACACACCTGCCGACGCAATGGCAGTCGGTATCACAAGGCACTCGCAAACATCACGATGTTGGGAAAAAGTTCACCGTCACGCGTTGGGAAGAGTATTCCGACCAGGAGGAAATCTATCTGACGGCAGCGCCGTATAAAGTGTATCAACAGTCGGCAGGTGCGGTGGCGGCGATGGTTTATTTGCTACAAGCAGATGATGCTCTGGCGCAAAAATACCTCGATGCGACTGCACAATATGTCGAGATGTACCGAAGCCTGATTGGGCCGTATCCGTACGATAAATTTGCACTGGTGGAAAATTTTTGGGAGACAGGTTATGGCATGCCTTCGTTCACGCTTTTGGGTTCTACGGTAATACGTTTGCCATTTATCGTCAGCACGTCTTATCCGCACGAAATATTGCATAACTGGTGGGGCAACAGCGTATATGTGGACTACACGACCGGAAACTGGGCCGAGGGTTTGACTGCCTATCTTTCGGATCATTTGACCAGTGAACAACGAGGGCAGGGTGACCAACATCGCCGACAAATTCTTCAACATTATACGGATTTCGTTGACGCCAATAAGGACTTTCCATTGTCTGAATTTCGCTCCCGGCATAGCTCGGTAACAGAAGCGATTGGATATGGAAAGACGCAGATGTTCTTTCATATGTTACGCCAGCAATTCGGAGATGACGTTTTCGAGAAGGCACTGCATCGCTTTTATCGCAAATACAAAGGAAAGATTGCAAGCTTCGAGGACTGGAGAAAAACATTTGTCGAGATAACAGAAAAGGATTTATCGAACTATTTTGATCAATGGATTTCACGCACGGGAGCACCACAGCTACAAGTAAAAGCCGCGACAGCTTATCAGAAACCCAAGGGTTTTGAGTTGGAATTGGATATTGTGCAGATACAAAATGCAGATGCCTATCAACTGGAAGTACCCGTGGCGATTACGGTGGAAGGAGAGGATCAAGCCATAGTTGAGCGCGTCAAAATTGATAAGAAGCAACAAAAGATAAAGCTGCTTGTGGTCAAAAGACCACAGGCTGTAAATGTCGATCCACAGTTCGACATCTTTCGTCGAGTGGACCTCAATGAGATTCCCCCCGCATTGTCTCAGGCCTTTGGCGCGGACGAAGCCTTATTTCTAATTCCGAGCATGGCCTCTTCAGATTTGGTTTCGGCCTACAGGCAATTGGCAGAAGACTGGCAAAAGACACAAAGTTCAGGAATTGAAATAAAGCTTGATAGCGAGGTAAAGACCTTGCCTGATGATAGGGCCGTCTGGATTTTTGGCAGTGAGAATGTGTTTTTCGACCAGCTTGCGAAAGTCGCGGCTCAATACCAGGATACGTTGAATAGCAGTAACATCAGTCTAGACAAAACAGATCTGCAAAAAGGTGATCAATCGCTGATATTTGTTACCCGCAATCCTACCAATATGAAGAATGCCATCGCGTTTGTCACTACGGCGAATAGTCGCGCCTTGCCAGGTTTAGCGCGTAAGTTACCCCACTATCGAAAGTACAGTTATCTTGCCTTTGAGGGAGATGAACCCTCTAATACCGTGAAAGGGCAGTTCCCCGTTAATAGATCACCAATGCAATTGGTGGTTACACAAGCGGATGGGCATGCTGCCCAATCACGGTTTGCCGCAGTTACGCCACAAAATCCGCTGACTCAAATTCCGACCGTATTTGATGAAAAACGCATGCTCAGTGATGTCAACGCTTTAGTGGACAAAAAAATGGCCGGGCGTGGCTTAGGGAGTACTGAGATAGATCTCGCTGCAGACTATATCGCAAACGCATTTAAGGAAGCTGGTTTAACTCCGGGTTTTCCAGATTCCAATACCTATTTCCAAACGTGGTCACAGTATATCGATGGACTCGACCGCGATGTGGCAATGAAAAATGTGGTCGGATTTATTCCAGGTATTAATCCGCAAATGAAAGGAGAAAGCGTCGTTATCAGTGCACACTATGATCACCTAGGTCGAGGGTGGCCTGATGTTCGAAAAGGCAATGAAGGAAAGATTCATTCTGGAGCCGATGACAACGCTAGTGGTATTGCGGTGATGTTGGAGCTCGCGCGACTTGCCGCAAAAAAGTGGAGGCCTGAGCGGACGATTGTTTTCGTAGCGTTTACCGCCGAGGAAAGCGGCAAATTGGGTTCTTCATACTACGTCAAAAATTATCGTCGACTACCAGCTGAAAAAGTCATTGGCGTGCTGAATCTTGATACTGTGGGGCGACTCAAAGATTCACCGGTAAGCATCTTTAATAGTGGTTCGGCAACTGAGTGGCCACACATTTTTCGTGGCGCTCAGTTTGTGACTGGGGTCAATATAAAAACTCCCTCGAGTGCGATTAGTGCCAGCGACGATTCCAGCTTTATAGACATAGGTATTCCTGCCGTACAGTTATTTGGTTCTGTACACGAAGATTTTCATTCTCCCGGCGACACAATTGAGAAGATAGACAGCGCTGGGATGGTAAAAGTGGTTACCGTATTGAAAGAAGCCGCGGAGTACTTGTCCTCACGTCCGGAACCTCTGACTTCGACAATTTCGGATGCGAAAACGACAGCTACGAACAAGTCTGAGATTAAGCCTCAAGGTCGGAAAGTAAGCGTTGGTACCATTCCAGATTTTGAATACTCGGGGGAAGGCGTGCGTATTACCGGTGTCACGCCAGATTCTCCAGCACAAAACGCGGGTATGAAAGCGGGGGACATCATTACCAGCTTAAATGGAAAGTCGATAAAAAGCCTAGGCGACTATGCAAAACTTCTGCGATCCCTGAAACCAGGAGACCACATTAAATTGGGATATCAGCGCGCGGGGCAGAATACGTTAGTGGAGTTGGATGTGTCTTCTCGTTAGTCGTGGTAGAACGGTTTGCTCTGCTGGTCTGGTTTCAAGCTTGGGACATACAAATTTATTGTCGGCGTTATTTACAGTAGTTTCTAGCTTATTTAAAAATCTTTAAATAAATCAATAAGAAAAAATATGGCAATGTATTTGCTTGGGTGGGTTTTATAACAATATAGAATTACACAAAGGGCTGCATCACTTTGTGGAGTATACAATGAAGAAGTTGATGTTCGGCGCCGCAATGCTGTTGGCAAGCAGCAGCGTTATGGCAATTCCTACCCTCCAGGTCCATGCTCTTGGATCTACTGCCTACGATGGAACGGGTGACGATGATACTTGGTTAGTTTCAACAGACGGTTCAGTCGAGTTGGAATTAATCGGTACCTATAGTCCGACGACTGTTGTCAGCATTGATAATGCCTATTTGGTTATGACAGTGGCCGCGCATAGCGGCGATTTTGCAAGTCAAATCGGTCCATTTGCGACTAGATATGATGACTCGACAGCGTTTGAAACCTTTCTCTCAACGTTGGATTCTGACGTGAGCCTGAATAATCATGCACCATATGGTTATCCGGATGATCAAATCGATATCTATGCGTTGGAACTGGATTTGATGCTCCCGCCGTCAAATACGGGGATTGGATTCGGTACGTTCTCCGACATCATGGAAACCAAGGACTGTAATGCTGATATCGCTGGAACGACTGATTGTGCCAGCACAACAGCGACCGGTGAAATCAAGACTGTGACAATGTCGCCATCGTCATTAGTCGGCATTGACTGGGTTCATTATGACTTGGTTGCACTGGTAACTGACCAACATGGTAACCAGAGTATTGTGACTACTTGGGATATAAATCCAGGTTCACATGATTCAACCTGGACCAGAGCGAGTTGTACTGTTGACTGTGGAGTTACACCTCCCCAGGAATTACCCGCGCCACAAACACTCATGCTGCTTGGCTTGGGACTTGTTGGTATGGTAGCCGCACGTCGTAGGCAGTCTGTGTAGTAGGATTGCTTTTCAAACGCAGTTGAAAAAGGCGCTCGCAATGAGCGCCTTTTTTCTGAGTTCGTTTTTCACGCCTGGATTATATTTTCGCCAAATCCAAATACCTGTGAACTGGTTCATAGGTGACGACGACCCGCTTGTTAGAATTTCCTTTAATTGGATGTTATGTCATACCCAGTGTGTGCTGCCGGTGGGAGTAGGGTGTGTTTGTCTCTCACATGTGGTAATTCAAGTAGGTATGCATTAATGTTTAATTGCTGTACTGGTGGGTTTTAAGCCCTATGAAAATAACGAGTTTAACGAGAGGACAGATATGGAAATTCAGAAGGTTCCAATTCGAAAGGCTGTTACGGTTCCCCTGGCGGCATCGCTATTGGTCTTTTTAGCACCGCTTGCGCATGCTGTACCAACGATTAATGCCGAGGTTCAGTACAATGTTGGCACTATATCGGGAACAGATCAGGATGGTCCTTTAACAGCGAGTAGCGGCGGTGTTGATGTTTTGGCGCAACAACAGGATGGATACTATAACAATGTTTTCTACCATACCTATGGAACTGCAGGCGGAAACTTCGGTTCCCGCGTGAGCGGCGGTGGTGAGTTCGATATTACTGGGGTGTTTACTTACTCCGATACACTGGTTAATACAACTTCCGCGACTCAGCAATACATCTTCGAATTTGATGTCGTTGCGGGTGAGCTTGCAGCGTCTGGTTATAATTTAGCGGCGGGTGAATTCGTGCAGGCGTCATACAATATCGATATTAGTATCGATACCGGTGCAGGATTGTACACCGTATGGAGTAGTAGTGCCGCGGTCCAGATGACAGACGCCGGTGGGACCCTAAGTGAGGGTGGAAACTTACTTGATGGTGCCACGCTGACTAGCGATGGTAGTAGTGGTTACATACACTATGACTGGGACAACACCATGCGTAACGTGTTCTTGGGGGAGTTTGCGAGTGGGTCGTCGTTTGATTTTGTCTATACCTTGAGTGCCAGCGCTTCTTCAAATTTCAATCCATTTACAGAAAGCAGTTGTGAGCCCAAGGACTTTGGCGAAGGCGCGGGCTTTGACTTTGGCGAAGTGTTTATAGACTTTGTTGAAACCGATCCGCGTTGTATTGGAAACAGTGCAATTGCACGTAGCGGTGATCCATTCTACTTCAATAATTTTGGTTACAATCCTCATACGTTGACAATTTCGCAGCGTGCGGTATCAACTGGCAATGTTCCAGAGCCTGCCAGTATCGCTTTGCTAGGACTCGGAATTGTTGGACTAGTGGGTGCGAGAAGAAGAAAGAGTTAAAAAACAGAGCAGGGGTGAGACGGCACTCGTCTCATCCCTGTTCGTTTTTCATTTAACGTAGGTCGATATTTTCGTGCGAGTATCAATCGGCTGCTTTAATTGAAACCGATATTGTAAGCACTTTAGTCACAGCTGTAGCGATAGCTGTCGTCCAATTCCTTCGAGAACACCACGGTACGTATATTTTCCTGAGTTGCCTTTGCGCAAAGTGTTGTTTGTCCGCTGGGAGTTTTGTAATCAGCAAGGTATTCAGCATTCAACACCGGTTTGTTGTCGTTCACAAATACTGCGAGAGCTTCACACTCATCGAACTCATGACATTCTTCGCTGACGTGAAAATCGAAATAATCGACCAAATCCGCAGCTTGGTCATTGTCGTTTTTCAGCCCGACGCTTAGCCCTTGTTTGTGTGCCTCGTTGGCCAGCCAACGGTTATAGGCAAGTTGGACTTCAGCCGTAATTGGTTTCCCTGAATCGTTTTCAAATATATTGACGTTGTCGGGTTCGACACCATCGCAGCCTAATGTTTTGAACGCGCTCAACCTGGCCTTCATGATATTGTGTACATTTTCCGAACGAACATCTAGCCAGCGTTCATTGGCATAACCATCCATGGTATTTCCCAAATCGGCCTCTTGAAAATCTGCTGCGTCATTGCGCCAGCTTTCATAGCTACCGGCAGAAAAATAACAAATTACCTTCCTGCCATCATTATGTAGTTGATTGATTAATGACTGGGCATCGCTAAGGTCAGGGGATAATGGGTCAATATCATAAATCTCGACGTCATAGCTTGTGTTGATTGTCTCTCCTTGTATCTGCCATTGCCAGGTTGCGGAGACGCCGGGCTTATACCAGCCGCCGCTGGTGATGGGAAGAATTTCTGACGCATCAGGTAAGGCATTCACTATATCAGGTTCATCGTCGCCACACGCGACGACCATTAGCGAGACAGAAATAACGCAAAACAATTTGAAGGCAATTGAATGGAATGTTGAAGGCGATTTCATTTTCTACCCTTTAGTTCAGTGCTATACAGTCGCCCTAGTTTAAACGATATAATTTTGTCTACATAGTGAGTTAAATCACGGGAATTGCAAAATCTGGGAGTGAGAGGCCTCGAAGGGAGAAATAAGGTATAGCGCCCTCCAGGAGAGCGCATAAAAGTATAGAGTCACTACATCTGTGAATGGGTGCAAACTATCTTCGCGTACTTGGTCCATTTAACGGAAGCCCATTACCCATATAGGTTAAAAAGTATTCAAGGTTCCGATACTCTTCACTTTGGGCTTCAAACGGCTTGGCGCGTACTTGATTGTTGCAGCCGATAAAACGACGATGAAGAGTGCCAAGCTCATTCCATTTTGATCGATAGACCGGCCAGTTGGTGTGTTGCCCCAGGCTGGGGCTCAAGGATTCCGTGCGCAAGAATTTTCCTGCTGCTACCTGATGACAGTGTGCGCAGGAAAAATTAAGTTGTCCGCGGCGCGCGTAGTAAAAGTGTTTTCCTTTTTCGTAAGCTGATAGTGCACCTGGATCATTAGGAATCTCGACTTTAGTCAGCTGGCCACGAGATTCGTAAGCCATGTATGCGAGTAAATCCGCTATATCTCCTTTTAAATACTTTAAGGGCTTCTCACCATTGGACTCGCGACATTGATTAATGGCTAAGGGGAGAGTGATAACAGACTGTTGTTCTTTGTCCCAACGCGGGAATTGATTGGTCACGCCAGGTTTTTTAAAGCACGAAGCATAGCTTTTGCCATTACTAAATGGTGCATTCCATAGGCGCTTTCCTGCATCGATATTGGTTTCATAGGGAGGGAACTCTTCAATCAGTTCCCAGTTTTCGCGTGCAACGTTGTCCCACATATAGACACCGTCAGCAAAGTCCTTTTCCGCGACCTTGGGAAAGAGTTTAAAGTAGTAATTCCTAAACGCGTGACGGTCGCTTTCTGGGCTGGCAAATGCCGCAGGCAAACAAGACAAGAGTACCGTTGTAATGATAGTCAGAGTAAAGTATTTGCGCATGGCGATCACCTTCTTTGTTGTGCTTTGAAAAAACAGAAGAATTGAGTTTATATGAAGGTGATAAGCGCTAGGAATGACCAGAATTGCAAATCTGTAGTGCATTTGTGCAAAACGAAAATTGTTTAGCGAAAATGCTTTCCGCTAATCAAGTCCTGTTTGGTCGATAGTTCGGCATGCAGAAAATCCAATAGGGTCCGAATGCGGGTAGAATTGCGTAGATCAGGATGTGTGAGCAGCCACAATTGAAGTACGAGTTCATCGGGTGGACTGATGATACGGCGCAATGAGGTCTCCGCATCTCCGAGAAAGCAAGGCAAAGGTGCAACACCCATGTGTCGTTTTACGGCATCGAGTATGATCTGCGTGCTATTGCTGCTCAATGAGACGCGACTTTGAATCTGTGAAAACTTTTTCCAGATAGATTGTGGAAACCAGGCACTGCTATCATCAGTGAGAATCCAGCTGTGCTCGCCGAGAGACTTGTGTTGATTTTCCTGTATGTATTTTTTGCTGGCATAAAAACCAAAACGAAAATCACAGATCTTGCGGCCTATACTAAGATCCGGTGGCCTGGCAGTCACTCTAACCGCAATATCCGCCAGCCGTTTCGACAATTCAAGCGCGCTACTGGTAACGATTAAGTCGATGTGTATATCCGGGTGCAGACGCGTAAACTTCGCTAAGCACGGCGTCAGCAAATGTAGTGATACGCCTTCCGCGGCAGTGATGCGTATCGTACCCTGAAGTCTGGTATCTTTGCCGAGAAGCTCTCGGCTGAATTCGCTTACGCGCTCCTCTATATCCTGTGCAGCTTTGACGGCTGATTCACCCTCATCGGTCAAAACATACCCCGTGGGCAAGCGCTCAAAGAAACGGACTTTGAGTGTTTTTTCGATGGCATTGATATGTCTGAAAACCGTGGTGTGATTTACGCCCAATAGTTCGCCTGCGCCAGCAAGACTGCCCGCTCTGGAAATCGCCAGTATGGTCTTCAGGTCATCCCAAAGCATCTTCCAATGTCCTTTTTGTGTTTGCACAAATGCAAAATGTGATTGCAGTAATGTTTGTTGATATTGCAGCTTTACAATTTATAAACTGAAGACACATCGCTTGTCCAGTACTCAAAGGAGTGTTTTGTGAAACTAATGAGAAACGTGAGTCGGTCCATTGTGCTATGTCTATTTGCTCTATCCAGTACAGTCGTTGTTGCCAAAGAAATTGTTCTGGACTTCAAGGGGCGATTGTTGAACGCGGATCTTCAATTCGTTACAAACAAAACATTAAAAGACGGGGTAATTCTCATTACGCATGGCGGCCTGGCACATAGAGACCAGGAAACCATTGCCCACATGAGCAGTTTACTCAATGAGCGAGGATATAACACCCTGGCTATCAATCTTAGTCTCGGTATTTGCAATCGACATGGCATGTACGATTGCGAACAAGCTCACCGACACACGAATGACGAAGTCATGGACGAACTGGCTTCCTGGTTCGAATGGTTGTCAAAACAAGGCGCGACGGACATCGTTGTCCTTGGCCATTCACGAGGTGGCGCGCAGGTTGCGAGATTCGCCGCAAGACATTTGCCTCATAAGGCACATGCCGTGGTCTTGATGGCGCCATCGACTGCCATGAATGCGGGTAAGGGATATGTAACGCGGTATCAAAAGCCTCTGGATCCTTTACTGGCTAGGGCCAAGGCCTTACAAGAACAGGGTAAGGGTGAGACGCTTATTCATAATACAAACATGATGCACTGCCGAGATACAACGGTGAGTGCAAACTCTATTGTTTCGAACTACGGTGAGGACGATTTGCTCGATGCGCCGACGATGCTTAAAGAGATCAAGGAACCAACTCTTATTGTCATCGCAGGCGATGATGAGGTTGTGATTGATTTGGGCAAAGAGTTAGTTGAGCTACAGAAACGACCGAATATAAAGGTCGAGGTCGTCGATGGCTCAGGGCATTTCTTTCGCGATCTTAACGGGGAAGATGCCGCCGATATGGTAGATGCATTTTTATCTACTCTTTAGTATTTATGTAGAAAGAATAGCTTAATCGGCTAAAGATACTTCCCGTTCATCCATTGCCATCAACTCATCGGCGAACAATAGTTCAACGAGCGGGAATGGCTGCATAAAATGATAGCCCTGGGCATAATCAATTCCCAAAGACACAAGTTTTTCTACTATGGATTCGGTTTCTACAAACTCGGCGATAGTCTTTTTACCCATTACATGACAGATATCATTTATTGACTTCACCATGGCGTAGTCAACCGGATCTTTGTCTATGTCCCTAATAAAAGTTCCGTCTATCTTTATATAGTCGGCCGGTATCGATTTAAGATAGCTGTATGATGATAGACCACTTCCAAAGTCGTCGAGATAGAACTGGCAGCCGTGTAATTTCATTTCACGCATGAATCGCAAAGCCTGTGGTAGTTTTTGAATAGCGGCTGTTTCTGTGATTTCTATTCCAATGCTACCCATAGGTGGTTTATAACGATTAAACAACTGTTCAATCTTTTTCAGAATATTGGCGTCTCCTAACGAGACACCGGATAGATTGATAGACAATCGTATAGCATCGGTTCGATTTGGATTACTGTAGTATTCGTTCAGCAATTTGAGTGTATTGACTACCACCCACAGATCAATTTTCGAAATGATGTTGTAGCGTTCCGCAGACTGTATGAATTTGTTTGGTGTAACGATAGTCCCGTTGTTTTCCTTCAGGCGTAGAAGGACTTCATAGTGTTGCGCAGGGCGACTCTCTCCATTGCTTATTCTGTGTACAGGTTGGCAATAGAGCACGAATCGATTCTCCTGCAGACCCTGTATGAGCCTTGTTACCCACAGCATTTCCCCTTTGCGTCGGTTTAATTCCTTGTCTTCGGGTTTGAATACTTGAATACGATTGCGTCCCTGGTCTTTGGCCGAATAGCAGGCAGAGTCCGCAGCAGAGAGTATGTAAAAATAGTCACCTGTCTGGGCGGTGAACTCGATAGCGCCAATCGACGCGCCTATGCTAAATAGCTTGTTTTCCCATTTGAAACGAAATTCTCGGGCAGTGTCCAATAGCAATTCTGCAATTTTTATAGCGGCTCCCATATTGCAATATTCGAACAATATGCCGAACTCGTCCCCACCGAGTCTAGCGAGTGTGTCATGCTGGCGAACGCGTTCTTGTAGAAGGCTGGATAGTTGGCGCAGCAACATATCGCCTGCGACATGACCACAGGTATCGTTGACGATTTTGAATTGATCAAGATCTATATAAAGCAGAACATGGGAGCTACCATCGCTGCGGGAAAGATCTAAGGCATTATTGACGCGCTTTTCAAACTCACGACGATTGATGAGTCCAGTGAGGGCATCATGTGAAGCCTGATACGATGCCTTCTCCTTTTGTTTGATCAATTCGTCGGTGGTTTGTTTGTGGTTGTCGATCTCGCCTTTGAGCTTTTCCTGGTAGGCCTTGATGGAGTCGCGCATGTTTTCAAAACTATGAATGAGATCACCAATTTCATCCTGCGTCTGCCCCGGTATGTTTGAATGGTAGTCTCCCATTGAAAGCCTGGAAGATGCATACGCGAGTGCTTGTATAGGTCGGCGTACGACAAACTCAACTATAGTACCAATGGAGATAATAACGACGACCAGAAAAGAATACAGCGTTAGTAGAAATTCGTGTTCCAATTGCTTTACATGCTGTATAACTTCTTTGACGTCCACGAAAAGCGTTAGCATGCCTAAAGCGGGTCCGTCAAAACGCACTGCCTGATTATACCGAAATACGGTATCGGAAAGCTCAATAGGCTCTGGTTCATCAATGGGGTAGAGCAATGTTTTGTCGCTGCTGTATAACGTAATGCTTAACCATTTTTCGTTCTGGTGAAGCAATGCATCCAGGTTGTCATAGATGTTTGCCAAACGATCCTCAAGCAAGGATGGAATGAGTCCCTCGGCGGCGGTCTTTAAATGGGCCTTAGTATTGGTTTGATATTCATTCAGGACGGCGTCAGTATACTTCGGTAGCCAGATAAAATGGGAATATCCCGCCAGACACAAACAAAACAATGCCAGCGGAATAAAGAGCTTTGCTCGCAGTTTCATTTTTGGACGAAAATTACTCGTTGGTAGAAACATAAAACCTATCCAATCCCCATTGGCGAATTACTGTGTAGTCGCTAATCTCAGCAGGAATCGCTTTATTCAGCGGTATTTGCGATAACATCAAAGCGCCTTGCTGCGTTTTGGAAAGATCAAGCAAGGCCTTCCGTAATAATTCGCGGTGTTTAGCGGGAACACGCGGGTGCGCTGCAATGGGATGTGGTGGGATGGGGCGCGTAGTGTATAAAATTCGAAGTTTGTTTTTTATTTCGGGTATTTGAGAATCAAACGTGCTGAGAACCCCGCCGCCAGCACTTGATAGACCCTTTGCAACATGTAAATAGACGGAGCTGTGAGTCTGCACATACTTGGGTTTAACGCTAATCTGAAATAGATTGACAAAGTCGGCGCGCATAATCAACGATGCGCCAAGCGCATTGGGCGCTGGAAATGCGACGGTTTTGCCTTGAAGTTCACGTATGTCGCTAATATCACTATCTCTGTGTACGACTAAAATCCCCTGTAGTGAACGTTCACCATCTCGAACCAAAGGCACGTAGCCCTGAGACTTATGCGCGAGCGTAATGTGATAGGGGTTCATATACGCGAAATCGAATTCGCCAGCCAGAAAACTGGTTTCGAAACTTGATATCTTGGGGCTTCCTTTGATTTTAAAGCGTAGTCCCGTCTTTTCCTCGATTTGGGTAAGAATAGGCTGCCAGATACGAAACATTTTTCGCTGTTCGAATTGTGGCACGATACCGAAACTATAAACTCTATCCTGTTTGATAGGATTCTGAGCTGCCGGCGCGCTCTGAAAACAGAAAAACATGCAGACTAAAACGTAGCCAAACCGTCCGATGGTAAAACGCATGGCTCCTTCCTATCATGATGAGTTACCAGCATACGCAAGGTTTCTGCTTACTGGGGATTTAGCATTTCTCACGTAAAAAAGAAAAACTTACGATTGTTTTCTTTTATACCGTTTTCTTTCTGGTTTTCCAAGGGGTTGCGAACTAAATCTCGCGAGAAAAATTTATAGTGACATCGGAAAATCTTTTAGATCGTTTACTTTTTTAGCTGGTGCACCGAGACAAAATGAGATGATTCAGTCGATCAACAAAAGAACCTAATACATGCAGTGTGGGATAGGCAGTAAGTGAGTGTTTCCTGTGGTCGTTGTTTTATGCTAAAGCAAGTGACGAAAGCAACCGCCATATTGGTGTTAGGCAGAGGACTGTTGCGTTTGCTACGTATAGTGAACTTGCTGGTTATTATTTGGACAAACTCTTAAGCAAAATATCAAATAACAGGAAAAGTTATGATCATCACCAATCTTGAAACCGTTCCCGGTAGGACAATAATTGAGCACTTTGGTCTTGTTCAAGGCAACACGATCCGAGCAAAGCATATTGGGCGTGACATTTTCGCCGGAATAAAAAATATTTTTGGCGGAGAGCTAAAGGGCTATACCGAGTTGCTGACTGAAAGTCGGGAAGAGGCAACGCAGCGCATGATACAACAAGCGGAAAGTTTTGGTGCGAATGCTATCGTCAACGTGCGCTTTAGTACGTCATCTGTCGCTCAGGGCGCCGCTGAGTTGTATGCCTATGGCACGGCAGTGCGAGTTGAATGATGATAGATTTTGCCATATTTCTCACCTTGCTAGGATTAGGTTTTGCCTTTGGTCGCTATGCGGAAAGTCGCCATTTTGTATCGATAATACAGCGTGAAAAGGAAAGTCTCCACTGTCCGGTCGTGACCCTCGACAGCTATCCTGATATGCATGACAAAACTGAGTCGACGCTGGTTACCGGTAGTGTCGTGGTATCGATTGATTACTTCAAGCGCTTTCTTGCGGGGCTGAGAAATATCTTTGGCGGCCGTATGTCCTCTTACGAATCGCTGCTCGATCGAGCCAGACGTGAGGCTATTTTGCGCATGAAGGAGGCGGCGATGGAAAAAGGCGCGGTTGCCGTTATCAGTACTCGTATCGAGACTTCTTCTATCAGCAAGAATGCGGCAAAGGGCTCTGTTGGTTCGGTAGAGGTGTTGGCCTATGGCACTGCTCTTATCTCTGGAGGGGAAAAAGCCGAGTCGTGAAGTACACACCCAAACAAGCGCCAGAAGGTATCAACTATTCCCAGGAAAATCCTTTAAAAGAGCTGGTTCTGTTGTTATCGACAGCAACCATGATCATTGCGCTTGTCGTCTATGTGCTTTTTGTTTCGTCAGATATTCTCGTCAGGTTCATTCCTTTTTCCGTAGAACAGCAATTGTTTCAGCAACACCTGGTGGAAAAAGAGTTAGGGATGGATGCCACTCAGGCCTGGCAGGACCAGGAAGCCTATATGCAAAGCCTGGTGGAAAGACTGCAGGCCGCTAATGGAGACAAGTCGTTTACATTTAAGGTCCATATTATCGATATTAAGACGCCGAATGCCTTTGCTTTTCCAGGTGGCCATATTGGTGTTACCCCAGAATTGCTCAACATTATAGAAAGCGAGAATGGACTCGCCATGGTGCTCGGTCATGAGATGGGGCATCACTATGCACGTGATCCGATCAAGGGCTTAGGTAAGGCGGTTCTCTTGTCTATGGTGATGTATGCGCTGACGGGGCTTGGTAATGATGAATTTTTACCATCACTTGTTGGGCAGGTAAGCCTGTTAGGAATGAGTCGATTTTCACAGGATCAGGAAAGACTGGCCGACAAAACTGGAAAAGATCTTCTGATGAAAGTCTATGGACACGCGGGTGGGGCGACAGAGTTTTTCGAGAAAATGAAAGATCTACGTGATGGTAAACAGAGCGAACTCAGTTTCTTTGAAACACATCCGCCGACAGACGAACGCATACAATCTCTTGGACAATCTGAACATCCTGCGCTGGTCCCACTTCCCGAATTTGTTCGTCGCTAGCAGCGCAATGCCTTGTGCCGCTATTGTAATGTGAGATGAACACCGTGCGTAACGCAGCCGGTGTATATTAACCCGAATTCATAGGCGCTCCGGTGGCACCCTAGAATGATAGCTGCTGATACACATTGTTAGCCACATTGAGCATCTGTTGCCGCTGAAAATCGCCACTTAATACATAACCTAGATTGCCGTCAATCCAGTAAAAGCTATTGGTGTTGTCTTGTTGATGAAAACGAAAAGCAGTGTTTTGTTCGTCGTTATGTTTGTTTCTCACATAGAGCGTCATACGGCTACCCGATTCGTCCTGGTACATAAACTGTGCTGCAGGACCGTTATCGCTGGGTAACAATCGACCACCTACCAGAGAAAAGCCAAGTTGAGCAAGATTTGGGGCGGCGATTTCATTTCCCAGGCGCTTGGATAACCAGGCGATTAAATGTTGTTCCTGATCTGCGCCAACCTCAACAGGGTGTTTCACTTCGGGGGAATACACCGCGTGTGCGAATGCGGCAGGTTTTGCGAGGCCCTCTACAGCATCATAGTGTGCCAATTGGGCCCCATTGATGGTCCAGCCTAGCGTGCCACCGGTGAACAGCAAGCCTATGCTGGCGGCAATATTAAACCAAAGAGGCCTGCGCGCGACTGGATGGGTCTTGAGCAACAGTTTAGCCGGGACGGGCTCTTCTAGTACGCCGTCAAAGGCCTGATGCAGCATGTCGTTCTGTGTTTGATAATGTTCAATTGTGGCTTTGAGTTCAGGGTCTTTAGCCATTTGTTCTTCTACAAACGCTCGTCGTTGTGGCGTGAGCTGTCCATCCACGTAGGCGTGAATTTCATCCATGCTGATTGAGTGAATAGAGTTTTTCATTTAATCGGTACTACCTTGGCTTGCTTTTGTTCAGACAATAGTTCGCGCAGTTCTTCTCGTCCCCTGGAGAGACGTGACATGACCGTACCTGGTGGCGTATCGGTGATCTGTGCGATCTCCTTATAACTTAAACCTTCTAGCCCCGCCAATATGACGACTTCGCGATACTCAACGCGCAACTGTCTGAGTGCGTAATGAATGTCCCGTATCATATAGCCGGTGTCTTCCTGCGCCTGTATTTGTTGTTGGCGCAGGCTTTCCGCATAGTCAGAGGCGAGTTTATTGCGTCTTATGGAATTAACGAATGTGTTGTGCATGATACTGAATAGCCAGGCGCGAAGATTACTATCCAGACGCCAGGTACGGCGCTTGTCCCAGGCGCGTTCCAGACTATCCTGCACCAGGTCATCCGCCTGTGTCGGGTCTTGAGTCAGCGCCATGGCATAGCGCCTAAGATTTGGTATTTGCTCGTTTAACCGCTGTTCCCAGTCTATATCATTCATGTAATTTGTTCTGTTCCAGGTCCACATTAGGGAAAAATTGAGAGCATGGAAGCCCTATTCTCCAGTTTCACTTCATAGACAAACAAGCTGTGCGCATTATTCCCAAATGAAAAAAATATATTTCCCCGGAATATTCGCCTCTGCCAGGCGTTATTGAAACAGGACCCTTGGAGGGTATATCCACTATTACAGGAGAAATTCAATGAGTAAACACCTTATTGTTAGTTGCTTGATGGGATGCATGGTCGCTTCCGCGTCGCTCGCGATGGCGCACGAAGAAATGGGACAGGAACTGGAGTTTAAGCTCCATAGTCTCAATGATTCCGGCGTGGAAGGGGAGGTCGAGCTTAAACTGCGCGGGCACACATTGTATGTCGAATTAGAAGTGTCCGGTTTGGAAATTGGCAAACCCCATCCACAACACATACATGGCCACGAAAATCAAAGTGTGCCAGCCAGTTGCCCGAGTATCGATGCGGACGCCAATGGTGACGGCCTTGTTTCTGTAGCCGAAGGTCTTCCGAACTATGGTCCAATTATACTTCCACTCACCCCTTTTAATCTTGTCGATGCGGGAGGGGAGTTAAATTATCGGGCAAGTTTCGAAATTGAGGTAGACAAGCTTCAACCACTGAACAAGCGAGCAATTGTGGTTCACGGTATGACAGTTGGGAGTGTGTATATTCCCAGTCTGCCTGTCGCCTGTGGTGTTGTTGAGTTAGACGACTAAGGTGTGAGTGCTGGACTCCTGATATGCCGTAATGGCATTCAGGAGACCAGCACCGCTCAAACGTTCATTGCAAGACAATTACCCTAAATCTATTTTTCAGCGCCAACAACGAGTTCGAGATATTCGATTACGTTATCTGACGAATGGACGATATCGTGGTTGAGAGTTTGCAGCCGATCTGCAATGACCTTGAATTGTTTACCAGCGTCACCGGCACGCGAGGCGACGATTTTGGAATTGATGGAAATAATGTCCATCTGATGGCTAATCTTTTTAATACTTTGTATAGCGGTTAGAACGGTCTCGCTTTGTCGAACCAGGTCTGAGCGTTGGTAGGCACTGTATTCGTGAAACGCAGATTCAAATATCTGGGTGATTTCGTTGAGACAGTCAAGTACTGGGTTAGCCGTATATAGGACCATTTCATCCAATGTTTTCTGAGAAATCGGAATAGCATTCGATAAATCTGAATGAAAGCTCTCTACGTCGCGTATAAAGTTGTTAATCAGCTTCTCTGCACCTCCCTTGTTTAGCTTTTCCACGAGTCGTTCATGACGGATACAGGGGATTTTTTCACCTTGGTTACCGTTTAATATATTGTTTTGGCATGTTATGAATAAATTAATGGTAGTCCGTAGGAGCGACAGAGAAGTGCTGAGTTTGTCACCCTTATCGTGTTCGAGAAGCATGTGACAGTGCAGAACAAGTAGGATGATGCGTTGCGACAGCATGCGTTGTCTGCCGCTGATATTGATCAGTGTGCTGAAGGCTTCGCTCGTTAAATTATCAACATCTTTCCAGTTCATAAGAATACGGGTACAAGGGTTCTGAACATTGAGTCATTATTACCTGTGTAGATAGATCTGTTTTAAGAATGAATACATCAATCTATTCAAGGTATCTCTATTTTTATATAGCGGTATTGTTTACATGTAGATTGAGTAATTCAGCAGAGAAATAGGCGTCTGCGATAACCAGGCTATAGACTTTGGGATTTTCCGTATAGCCAAGAGATAGGAAACAACTTAAAACAGGTCTTGATAATCAAAACGGAGTCTTGGGCCAGGTTTGTGTATTGTTAAGCGCAGTAAAGGCGAGGTGGATACACTCAACAGGAAAATATCGGGACTAACTATTATCGGCGTAGCTGGTGCGGACTATGACATTCCCTGTTTTGCGGTGGCTACCTACATACTCATAGGCAGCGACAATATCGTCTAAAGCGTATTCGCGATCTATGAGTGCAGAAAATTTTCCTTGAATCATCAAATCGACGATCACTTTTAGCGTGTCGGCTACATCTGATGGAAACGGAAATAGTGTTTCACGAAATCCGATGAAAGGCTTGATTATGCTAGTTACGGCTGGTAGCCAGATGTTTTCTCGATGGTCACCAAGGTCTGACGCGATAAATTTGCCGCCGCGTTTTATAAGACGAAAACATTTAAAAAACGATGTGCGTCCTACAGCATCAAATACAAAATCATATTGAATCTCATCCTGAGTGAAATCCTCCTTCGTATAGTCAACTACCTTGTCTGCGCCAAGCTGACGCATGAGATCCACGTGGCGAGTGGATACTACCGCAGTCACGTGGAGGTCCATCGCCTTAAGCAGTTGGACAGCGGCAGAACCGATGGCACCGGAAGCGCCATAAACCAAGGCATTTTGACCGGCTCTCAGACGGATCTTTTTTATGCCGCTATAGGCATAGTGCGCACCTTCACTACAAGCGACCGCCTGACGGCAGTTAATTCCTTCCGGGATTGAAGTGAGAAAGCGGGGATGGATACATGTGTATTCAGCCTGAGTTGCACCACCAATATCTTTAAATCCAAATACCCGTTGCCCAACTTGATACCCTCGAACATTTTCACCCACAGCTGAAATAACACCGGAAAATTCGCCTCCAGGTATAGCAAATTTGGGTTTGAACAAACCGGTAATCATGCGTCCTAAAAAGGGGATAGCTTGAATTGCGGCGCTATCGGTGCGATTGACGGTGCAGTAGTGTATTTGAATCTGTACTTCATCTTCTTCTGGTGACGGTACATCACGTTCTTCGATAAGAAGAACTGAGGGTGGACCGTATTTGTAGTGAACGGCGGCTTTCATATGATCGCGCAATTCTACAGCGCTCTCCAGACAACAACAAGCCCGACCCAGCCGAAGTTATCTCTAATGCGAATTGTAATAGGCACGTTTGTGAAATCAATCATCGACGTCAATATTGGGTTGTAAATATTTGTAAATAGATGATTCCCTTACATCATAAATACTATTTATTGAGCCGATATACCCTGATAACGTTTCGCTTAATTTGTCGTATGCAAAACAGACCATCGACCAGGCAAATATATTATGACCAATAATAGTGCATTAGTAATTCGCGAAGTAGCCCATAGAAGAAAAATTCTATTCGTAGACGACGAGTTGAACATAATAAATTCTCTCAAGCGCTGTTTTAGAGGGGTTGGCTATGAAATACATTCCGCAACGTCAGCTAGAGAAGCACTTGAGATACTGAAGTTGCATGAAATTGGTGTGGTTTTGTCTGACCAACGAATGCCGCAAATGACAGGGGTAGAGTTTTTAAGTCAGGTTAAAGAACTATATCCGGAAACCATCAGAATAGTGCTAAGTGGGTATACTGAACTAGACTCCATTACAGACGCGATAAACAAAGGCTCAGTTTACAAATTTCTTACAAAGCCTTGGGATGATGATCTGTTAAAGAGGCGCGTTGAAGAGGCATTTCAAGCCTATGAAATGAGCCGGGAAAAAGATCGGCTGGGTAAAGAGCTGGCAGACGTAAACATGGAACTGAAGGCCTACAACAAACAGCTGCGAAGGCTCGCAGATGAAAAAACTGTTGAGGCTATGCGTAGCGTTTATGCACTATCGCTTTCACAGGAAATATTGGAGGCACTTCCTACAGGCATCATTAGCGTTGACAGTTTGGGATTTGTTTCGATGGCTAATGAAGGACTGCTGTCAATGTTTGATCTGCAGCAATACAGGCTACCGGGAATGTCAATGGAAAATATCCCGGGCCATTTGAAGTCACTAGTAAAGAAGATGTTCTCCATGGAAGAACTTGATAAGAAATTTCGAGTAAGGGATCGAATTTATCGGGTAAGAGTAAACAGTTTTGGAGAGAAAGATGATGTCGGAAAAATATTTATGATTGATGTGGAAAGTGGAATTACATCTGATGTTAGGGAAATAGGATGAAGGCTAATGGTTGAGAATGTGTCGACCTCAATAACCTATGATCCTCTGCTTTTTTCAGCATCATTTGCGATCGCATTGCTTATTTCATTGGCCTCAGTGCATTTGGCTTATGTGCTAGAAGGATCTGGAAAAGTACGATATGTGCTAACAGGAGTTGTTTTCGGGATTGGTGTTTGGACGACACACTATATAGGAATGGAGGCAGTTAACGGTAGCATGAGGATGGACTACAATGTGTCACTAACCGCAGTTTCTTTACTGCCTGCAGTATTTGTATCGATGTTTGCATACCGAGAATTGTTTGTAGGCTTTAGCTATCGCGGCCGTATGATACGTTCTGCTATGCTATTCTCGTTGGCAATTTCCAGCATGCACTATTTAGGTATGTACGCAGTAGAGCTGAACGGAGTCACAAATTATTCGGCACAAATGGTCATTCTTTCGGTTCTGATCCCCATTTTAATTTGCGGTGTTACTTTTTCCTATTTTTCGAAACGATGGGAAGGAAAAGCGATAAGGTTTCCACAGAAGATACTGTTGTCGGTAGCATTGTCCCTAGCAATCGGTTCAATGCATTATATTGCAATGGAATCGATAGAATATATTCCGCATGAAATTGATAAAAAGGGTGATGGACTTGTTGGTGAATCTGAAAACGTAGAAAATATTATGCTGTTTGTAGATGTGGCCATAATTGGCACTCTTATTGTGGTGTTAATGTTTATCTCAAGCTATTTCAGATTTGTCAGAAACAAGTATTCGACAGAAAATAGGAAATTAGAAGAAATTGTTAAAAATAGAACAGAGGACTTAACTCAACTCCTTCTCGCTAACGATGAACAAATGATGCGCCTAGCCCAAATTAATGTGCGAATGACTTTGTTGAACGAGACAGCGAGAAATCTAAGACAGGCTGACAAGATCTATCAGGAAACTGAGGACGAAGGTGTTTACTATAAATTTGTAATAAGAAATATTCAAGAAGCAACCAGCGCAGAAATGGGAGCTCTTGTTTTACTCGATAACGATGGGCGATGTAGCGAAATTGTAACTGCAGGTGTGGCTGATCAAATAGAGAGCAAGATTGGCGTGTTTCCAACGGGATCTGGGATGTTTAAAGATTACGGACAGTATGATATGGCAGTAAGAATTTCGTCAGAGGAAGCAAAGGACAAGTTTTCACCAGTGCCTGATGGTCATCCGCCCGTCAGAAATCTGATGTTACAGGCAGTTACTCTCAATGACTCTGTTTGTGGAATTATCATGCTTGCAAATAAGGAGGGGGGTGGAGACTTTAGCGGAGACGATGAAAAGATGTTGTCTTTCTATGTAGCGGAGGTAGCCCAGTCTTTTCATATTAATTTGCTGATGCAATCGATTAGGCAGAGTAATGACGACTTGATACTGGAAAAGCAAGAGCAGCAATCGCTTATTAACAGATTGCAGCAGGCAAAAGAACAACTATTGCAGTCAGAGAAAATGGCTTCCATAGGTCAGTTGGCAGCCGGCGTCGCGCATGAAATTAATAATCCAGTTGGTTATATCAACTCAAATATTAGTAGTCTAGACCAGTATGTGAAGGACCTGTTTTCTATATTAAAGATATACGAGTTGGCGGAATCCTCAATATCGGATGTAGATTTGATCTCGGAAATCGAAAGAAAGAAACGTGAGTATGATCTGGAATTTATAAAGGAGGATATTGTTAATCTCGTTGATGAGTCACTTGAGGGTGTTACGCGAGTTAAACAAATAGTACAGGATCTGAAAGAGTTTTCTCATGTTGGGGATGGCGAATGGCAGTGGACTGATCTGCACAAGTGTATAGATAGTACAATAAATATTGTTAACAATGAAATTAAGTACAAGGCAAAGGTTGTTAAGGATTACGGGAACCTGCCTTTAATAGAATGTTTTTCTTCTCAGTTGAATCAGGTGATTTTGAATCTTCTCGTCAATGCTGCGCACGCGATTGAGGATAGAGGAATTATCAAAATCAAGACACGTGCGGAAAAAGAATATGTTGATATTGAGATAAGTGACAATGGAAAGGGAATAAAGAAGGAAAATATTAATCGTATATTTGATCCGTTTTTTACAACAAAACCTGTGGGTAAAGGTACAGGTTTAGGGCTGTCGCTTTCTTACGGTATTGTTCAAAAGCACAACGGAAAAATTCGTGTAAAAAGTATTCTAGGCAAGGGAACGAAGTTCGCGATACGTCTACCAATTAACCAAACACAGCAAAGACTGGCTAGCTGACAGAGTATATATCTATGAGTAATACAGCAGAAAAAATGGACTTTGATGATAAGGATGTCAACAAGGCGACAATATTGTTTGTAGACGATGAGAAAAATATATTGTCCTCGCTAAAAAGGCTGTTTAGAGGCTCAGGTTACCAGGTATACACAGCAGAAAGCGGCGCTGATGGTTTGAAGATAATCGAGCAGCACAATATAGACCTTGTAATTTCAGATATGCGTATGCCAAAAATGGATGGTGCGGAGTTTTTGGCAAAGGTAAAGGAATATAACTCGGAAATAGTAAGAATACTTCTTACCGGATATGCGGATATGGAGTCAACCGTAGATGCAATCAACAAGGGAGAAATATTTAAATATGTCAACAAGCCATGGGTAGATAGCGACTTGCTGCTATCTGTCAAAATCGGCCTCGAAAGAAAACGCATGAAGGCCGAACAGGATAGGTTGCGTAAGCTAACACAACGACAAAACAAGGAACTAAAGTCCTTTAACGAAAGATTGGAGAAGAAGGTAAAAGAAAGAACGCTGGATCTAAAAAAAGCAATGAAAAAACTTGAGGCTGCCAATGTGGTGCTAAAAGGCAGTTTTATGTCGTCTGTTCAGATGTTTAGCAGCTTACTGGAACTACGCGGGGGAAAAAGAATGATAGGCCACTCAAGAAAGGTGGCTGAACATGCACGAGAAATTGCACTTGCAATGGGTATGGACCAGGAAGAGGCTCAGACAATATTGTTTGCCGGGCTTTTACACGACATAGGGGAAATCGTATTGCCAGACTCACTGCTAAATAGGCCAACCCAAGCTATGAACACAGATGAAAAGCGTGAATTTGCCAAGCATGTGGTTACCGGGCAGGGAGCATTAATGAATCTCGCCACTTTCGAGGAAGTGGGAACGATAGTCCGCAGTCACCATGAGTTATATGATGGTAGCGGTTACCCAGATGGATTGAAGGGTGACGAAATTCCGGTAGGTGCGCGCATAATATGCCTCGTGAGCGACTATTACGCTTTGCAGGAAGGAGGGATGATGTCGCATAGGCTACCGGCTTCCGAAGCAAGGGAATATATACACCGAAATAAGATTAAACGCTATGATCCAAAAGTTGTGACTATATTCATGGCCCCTTATCAGGATCAGACTAAAACGGTACAAACCGGCTCGAATGAGATGGATGTTCCGACTGATAAACTCAAACCGGGAATGTTACTTGCCAAAGATTTGTTAAGCCCTGAAGGAATGTTGCTCATACCAAATGGGACTAAGCTCGATAATCCACTGATAGATCGTATTCGGAATTTCGAGAAATCCATAAATAGAAGCATGAAGGTTTGTATTCTACTGGAAAAATTTGATAGTGCAAAAGACGTGAAAGATTTTATGGTAAGAAAGCGCTAGAAATCGCTGGCGCTGATGAAATGTCAGGTTATAGAGTAAGTGACCCCATGACATCAGCCACAAAACAGACCAATGCATCGAGCCACCTATCTACCGCCGCCCCCGTAATACGACTTATTTAATTATAAACTCCTTATCAAGTTTCTTAGGTACTGCGACGTTTTTAAGAGTGACATATTGGGGCAGGCCGTCTTTGTATTTAGGATAATCCTCACCTTTTATCAGCGGCTGTAAATACTCGCGACATTTCTTGGTAATACCGAAACCGTCTTTGCTGATATAGTCTGCAGGCATCATCTTCTCGACGTTAGCGACTTTTGAAAGCTCTGTTTTGCCAACAGTCCACTTGTAAGGTTTGTTTGATTTGCGAACTATTGTCGGCATTACCGCGTTTTCGCCTTTAAGCGCCAGCTCAACTGCGGCTTTACCCATGGCATAGGCCTGATCGACGTCGGTCTTTGATGCGATGTGGCGTGCTGCGCGCTGTAGATAATCGGCCACGGCCCAGTGATACTTGTAGCCGAGTTTATCTTTGATCAATTGTGATATCACTGGCGCGACACCACCGAGTTGCGCATGACCAAAAGCATCTCTCAAGCCGGTTTCGGCGAGGAATTTTCCGTCGGCGTTACGCACACCTTCGGATACCACGATGGCACAGTAGCCATATTTCTTGACCGCTTCGTCGACCTTGGCGAGGAATTTCTTTTCGTCAAAAACGACTTCAGGAAACAAAATAACGTGTGGCGCATCACCTTCGTTTTCTGCGGCGAGACCACCGGCTGCGGCAATCCATCCGGCGTGACGACCCATAACTTCCATGACGAATACTTTTGTTGAGGTTTTGGCCATTGATGCGACATCAAAGGCCGCCTCACGTATCGATACGGCAACATATTTTGCAACCGAACCAAAACCAGGGCAGTTATCTGTTATGGGAAGATCATTATCCACGGTTTTGGGAACGCCGATACAAGTGATGGGATAGCCAAGCGTCTGGCCGATTTGCGAGACCTTGTGCGCTGTGTCCTGTGAATCACCGCCACCATTGTAAAAGAAGTAGCCGATATTATGTGCCTTGAATACCTCGATCAAACGCTCGTATTCGGCGCGATTCTGGTCTATGCCCTTCAATTTGTAGCGGCACGAGCCGAATGCGCCAGAAGGTGTATAGCGTAAGGCAGCAATTGCGCTGGCTGATTCCTTGCTGGTATCAATTAAGTCTTCGGTTAGCGCGCCTATGATGCCATTACGTCCGGCGTAGACTTTTCCTAGTTTGTTTTTGTTTTTTCGCGCGGTTTCGATAAGTCCGCATGCGGTGGCGTTGATGACGGCAGTTACACCGCCAGATTGGGCATAGAAAAGATTTTTTTTGCTCATTAAAGCACACTCCCTGGGTTCGAAAAGAATTCTTTTCCACAGAGGCGTAAAGGACACGACTTGATCGACGCGTTAGTGTTTTGGTGTCCTTTTTCTCTCCGGTCAAATCGTTGTGTGAGCACAACGTCGTTGTATTCGTGATTGGTCATAGCTGAGAGAAGCTGGTTTTCCCTGAGCCATATCAAATTGAAATCATTGTAAAGAAAATGACTCGGTGAGAATAGTCTTGTCACCAATAGAAATATTAATAGCGGAATTAAATCAGGTTGTAATGAACGCAATTAAGTCTGAATTGATGTTGGTGGTTACTGAGAGACGCATTTTCTATCTTCGGCTAATGGAGGAATACCAGAGTCCGTGAATGAATTCGCCTGTAAAGTTTCTTATCGATTAAGCCTGCCTCCATGCGGTCGCGTACACGAAGAAAAATAGTGTTGGGAGTAAACACCAATTAGTGGGGGATTACACCCATTTTTACAGTCGATATTGATCTATTGGAATATCTTTCGGTACCAAGCTATTGGAAAAACAACAAAATACCAGATTGGCACGAATAGTGGTGTATGGAAAATTCCTATAGTTAAGTTTGAAAGGAATAAAAATGAAAGATAGCGCGAGATTTGAAAAAAACACGCGTCGGGTGCAGAACTGGCTTAAGGCTTTCCTGATGGGTGGCATTATCGGTCTGGGTTTTGTCTCCACAGCGCAATCAGGCATTGTATTGCAGCAGCAATTTCTGGATAACTACACCTGGTTCTCCTCATATAGCAATGGGTCTGCTTCAGCAGAGGCTGCTGACGATTTCACGATAGTTGGTGATATCGACCGTTTGACGTTTAATGGCAGAATTTGGTCGGGCACCGCGATTCAACAAGTCATTGTGCGATTCTACGACGCCAATCCTGCCGGTGGTCCAGGTAATCTGTTGCGTGAATATCTCACGAATTCCGGTGATGCAAACCTTCGCGTCAGCTATGACTGGGTTGACGTCGTGTTGCCGACCGTATTTTCCGCTACGGGTAAACACTTTGTCTCCGCACAAATAGTCACTGACTCGACCTGGGAAACAGGCTCGGCCAATACATCGGTGTCGAGGGTGATAAATGGGGAACGGGCGTATACACGAGCAGATAATGGTACCTGGTCGATTGTGTCGACGAAAGCAGACCTTGCCTTCACGCTGTATGGTACGTCGACTGGACAACCACTCGCGACCGGTTTGTCGACAAATAGCACAACCCGTAATGGATATTTTGAAGTGTTGGGTAGTGCGTTTGGTGATAGCGGTCAGGTAATTGTTGGTGGAGTGCCTGCCCACATTGCCTTATGGACAAACTACCGCATCAAGGCATACGCCGACAATGCGACGCCATTGGGCGACAACGCCGTGGTGGTTGAGACTATCAACGGAAGTAGCGCCCCACTCACACTTTCCGTAGCAGAGCAAATCTCCTCAGGCCGAATCAACTGGCAGTTCCGGTTGGTTGGTTCTTATTCCATGGAGTCACCTGAGGTCGGTCCGGATGGAAACATCTATAGCGTCGATGTCAGCGGTTACCTCTATTCATTAACGCCTGCAGGCGTTCTACGTTGGGTACGCGCCGCAGGTGCTAATGGTTTTGATGTGGCACCCGATGGTCGGATTTATTCCATGAACAGTCAGTTCGTTTTTGCGCATAACGCGAACGGCGATCTGCTCTGGCGATACGCCATGCCAGCTTATGCCTATCGTGCCTTCGATGTCGCTGTGGGTCCGGATGGCAATATCTATGTTGGCACTTCAAGCGACTTTGGTATTTTTGCGCTAGACCCTGCAGGAAATCTGTTGTGGAACACGCCTCTGCCTGCAGATGCTTCCCATGAGGAAAGCGGTTATGAGATGACTTTCGGTTACAACGGCTCCAACTTACAGGTCTATATTGATACTGGTAGGGGAGTGCGTGCCTATAGCAGTCGTGGAAATTTTCTTTTCAGTGCCGCGGGTAATGGCCCGACAGTTTCGGCCAGCCAGGCCTTGCATACACGCAGTGGCATCTACTTGCCAGACGGCACGCGTACCTGTTTCTTACTCGACGGATACAACGGTTTTACGGTGTCATCGAGTCAGATTCATTGGGGTTATCGTCTCGACATGATTGGATATGATGAAAGCTGTAACGAAACTGATCGCTTTGCATTACCACAATACGCAAATCAGTGGCCGCGATTCGACTCGGCAGAGACATTCATGTTGCTGGGTAGCACGGTAAACGGACAGCAGGTCAGTTACGCGATAGATTCACGCAATGGTAGTCAGCTGTGGCAACAGACGTATCCACTGGTTGAAGGACAGGAGCAGTGGGTGCAGTCAAATGCTGTGCTTGCCTCTGATAATAGCTCGGCCTATTTTCATACCGGTACGTCAGGCGCCGTTATTCGTGGTTTTCTAACAGCGCTGAATACCGCGACCACCAATGGTGGAGGAAACACTGATCCAACACCGACGCCGACGCCGACGCCGACGCCGAATGCCGCGCCCGTCGCCGTCGATGACAGTGTTGAGATGCTGCAAAAGACTTCGCTAAAAGTCGATGTACTGGCAAATGACTCAGATCCGGAAGGTGACACAATGGTGATAGGTGTGGTGGCCACCGATGCCAATCTGAATGTTCAGGTGAACACAGACCAGACGTTGATGATTAAGCCAAACCGCTCCTTCTTTGGTACAAGCACGTTCACGTATAATGTGATCGACAGCGCAGGTAATGTCAGTAATAACGCCACGGTGACAGTTGTCGTTATTGAAGACACGTCCAAGCCAGGTAAAAAGCGTTAGACCATAGCGAAAAGAGGTGGATATCAGTAGTGATGTCCGCCTCTTTCTTAACACATAAATTCGTTTCAGGCATGGGCTATCTGGTGAACGCGAAGTTTTTTTGCAATGGGGAATAGTCGACTGTGCAGAAACATTGTTGTCCATGGGATAGTTTTTTAAAATGTCGACTGAAACGGACGGGTATCACGAGTTCTTTGTAAATAATTGTAAATGATTTGCCGAAGTCGGATTGCGTGCACAAAATAAAATTTATCAGTTATTCCTTCTCATAAAATTACGCGCTGTTCTACAAGCAATTGAAAACCTACCTTAATTCTATTTTTTCTGTCATCTCATATCGCTGTACTCAACAATTCTGAAAACATAGCGGAAAAACATAATTCAACGCTCAACTAATAGTGTCTAGCCTGTTGATTAATAGGTGTGCATTTACTTTCTCCAATACGTCATCTATATCTTTAGGTGTGGGAGCAAGAGGGGAAAGTGCCGGTGAATAAATAGGTTATATCGATAGAAGTACGATCGTGCCTGGAAAAGAATTGCAACTCGCTTGGGTATGTTAATTGGGACCACGAAGGAGGAGTGTCGTGAATTCTACGAGCACAGGTCAGCAGTACAATTTTGAAATTGTGAAATGGTTTTCGGTCGTATCGGTGATTTATTTTGTGGTTGGCACACTGGCAGGTGTCTATGTGGCATCGGAGCTTGCCTGGCCGGCGTTGAATTTTGATATTGCAGAGTTGAGTTTTGGGCGCCTGCGGCCTCTGCATACCAACGCCGTAATCTTTGCATTTGGTGGCTGTGTATTGATGGCGACCGCTTTTTACAGCGTGCAAAGAACCTGCGGTGTGCGTCTTTGGAGCGACAAACTCGCCTGGTTTACCTTTATTGGTTGGAATCTGATCATTGTGTCAGCGGTTATTACTCTGCCCATGGGACTTACTCAGGGCAAGGAATATGCTGAACTGGAATGGCCGATCGATATCGCGATAGCCGTCGTGTGGTTGAGCTTTGCCATCAATTTCGTGATGACATTGGCCAATCGCAAATCCTCTCATATCTACGTCTCTAACTGGTTCTTTCTCGGCATGATGGTCATGATTACCTATCTGCATGTCGTCAACAGTCTCGCGATTCCGGTCGAGATGTTCAAGTCTTACTCGATATTTTCCAGTGTTCAGGACGCCATGATTCAGTGGTGGTGGGGACACAACGCCGTCGGTTTTTATCTCACCGCAGGCTTTCTTGGCATTATGTATTACTTCGTGCCCAAGCAGGCAGACCGGCCGATTTTTTCTTATCGTCTTTCGGTGCTTCACTTTTGGGCCTTGATGTTTGGTTATGTGTGGTTAGGCGCGCATCACCTGCAATACACCGCTTTGCCGGACTGGACAGGTTCACTTGGTGCCGCGATTTCGATGGCGATGATCATTCCCTCCTGGGGTGGTGCGGTAAACGGCATGATGACGCTTAGCGGCGCCTGGGACAAACTGCGCACAGACTATGTGTTGCGTTTTCTGATCATGTCGCTGGCGTTTTATGTGATGTCGACGTTCGAAGGCCCGGTAATGTCGCTCAAAACCGTAAACGCGCTTTCCCACTATACCGACTGGACTATCGGACACGTGCACTCCGGCGCATTGGGTTGGGTAGGTATGGTCGCTGCCGGTGCGCTTTATCATCTGGTGACGCGTTTGTGGAATCGCGAAATGTACTCGACACAATTAGTGAATCTGCATTTCTGGATGGCAACCATCGGTATCGTCATTTACATCGTGGCGATGTGGATCTCGGGCATTATGCAAGGCCTGATGTGGCGTGACTATGATGAGTTCGGTACGCTCACCTATACCTTTGCCGAAACCGTTGCCGCCATGCATCCCTATTATGTGATGAGGACAGTCGGCGGTTTTATCTATTTTCTGGGCACTGTTGTCATGCTGTACAACGTAGTGATGACTATCCGTAGCGCCAGTGCTGCAACCAGCACCAGCGCATCAACGGCCCGCGCCTAGAAAAGGAGCAAGAACATGTCTGACAAAATTCATTCGACCAAACTTCAGGACAAGATGGAGCGCAATGTGTGGGCGTTATTGCTCATGCTGCTGGTGTTGCTGTCTATTGGTGGCTTAGTCGAGATCGTGCCTTTGTATTATCTCGATGACACCATGGAACATAGCGCTCGACCAGAGATTTTGTGGCAACGCCAGGATGGACAGAAACTCGCAGACTGGAAACCGGGAGATGGTGTGCGCCCGTATACCGGTCTCGAGTTGGCTGGACGCGCGGTTTATATACGCGAAGGATGTTATCTGTGTCACTCACAAATGATACGTCCTTTCCGTGATGAAAAAGAGCGCTACGGTCATTACTCACTGGCTTCGGAATCGATTTATGATCATCCGTTTCAATGGGGTTCCAAACGCACCGGTCCTGATCTCGCACGCGTCGGCGGAAAATATTCCGACGAATGGCATCGCAAACATCTGGCCGCGCCCCGTTCTGTTGTGCCCGAGTCGGTTATGCCAAATTACCCGTGGTTGGAAACGTCTACCTTAGAAGGTGAGCGTGTTGCCAGTCATATGCGCGGTATGAAAACACTGGGCGTACCGTATACCGATGATGACATTCAGGCCGGTATGCAGCAGGCAAATGGCAAAACGGAAATGGATGCCATGGTCGCCTACTTACAGGTGCTGGGTACCATGGTGAAACTGGATTACGGAGTACAGTATCGTGAATAGTATTAGCGAATATTTTCATACTGATTGGGCTGCCATGACGTTTCACGACTGGCTTGGTATGGCAATTACGATAGTGGTGTTTATGTTGATGCTGGTGGTGTTTGTCTACGTGTTTAATCCGGCGAACAAGGAAAAGCTGGAAGCTCGCCGCTATATTCCGCTGGATGAGGACAATATGCGCAGGGAGGACAAGTTATGAGTAAGCAAAAAAGTTCGACCAAGGCAGCGGATACGGGACACACCTGGGACGGCAATCTGCGCGAACTGACCAATCAGCCTCCGCGCTGGTGGATGATTAGCCTCTATTTGAGCATGGCGTGGTTAGTCGTGTACTTCATTTTGTATCCGGCATTTCCGCTGGTGAGTAGCGCCACCAAAGGCGTGATGGGCTGGACGCAAATGAAGGAATACAAGGAAGATCTCGCTTCGATTGAGGAGACACGCGCGCCGTTTGAAAAGCGTCTGCAAAACATGTCGGCGGCGGCGATACTCGCCGATGACGAGCTTTCTGCTTATACCGTACGCTCTGCCAAAGTATTGTTCGGTGATCGTTGTGCGCCTTGTCATGGCACCGGTGGTGCGGGTAATCCCGGTTATCCCGTGCTTGCTGATGATGACTGGCTGTATGGCGGCAAGATTGAAACCATACAGCAAACCATCACCATGGGTAGACAAGGTGCTATGCCAGGGTTTGCGGGTAGTTTGTCCAGTCAGGAAGTTGATGACCTGGTTAAACACACGATAGCGTTGAGCAAGGGTAGTGAGCACGAAGCCGGAAAAATGCTGTTTATGAGCAAGGGCTGTATTGGTTGTCACGGCATGGATGCCAAGGGTATGCAATTTATGGGTTCTGCAAATCTGACGGATGCAATCTGGCGTTTTGTTCCAGGTACGGAGGAAAGTGTAAAACATACCATACTGCATGGCATAAACAATCTTGCGGATAAGGAATCCCGGCTCGCGGTAATGCCTGGTTTTCAGTCACAACTATCAGAAACGGAAATCAAGAAACTGGCGGTGTACGTGCATAAACTCGGCGGCGGTCAGTGACAAAACGTGCCCGCAGGAATCACTCTTGCGGGCACCTTACTTGTTAACAGGGAGTAAGACATGGATTTCGTTGCTACGGTTTCAATTACCGTACTGGTAATCACCATCGGTATTATTGTGTTTCTGGCGTTCAAGGTGAGTAACCTGATGAAGAACACGCATTCTGAATAGTACGCCGGAGGTTTATGGCTGAAGAAGTACAAGCAAAACAGGTGATCGATCAGGAGAGCGTCGATTCACTCTATAATGAAATCGACTATTGGCATGTCAACACCGGCGGTGAAACCATACATGCGCGCCGTCTGCCAGGTTTTTTTCGCAATCTTAAGTGGATGACGGCAAGCACCTGGCTGGTTTTTCTGTTAGGACCGTATATGCGTTGGGACGGCCAGCAGGCGATCTGGTTTGATATTGGTAGCCGTCAATTTCATATCTTTAGTATCACCATATTGCCGCAAGACGTATGGATGCTGGCGCTGGTTATGCTGTTTTTCGCGCTTTTGCTCGCAGCGGTAACATCGATTGCCGGTCGCGTCTATTGTGGTTATTTTTGTTTTCAAACGGTATGGACGGACATCTTCGTGTGGATAGAAGAAAAGCTCGAAGGTCAGCCCGTCAAACGTATGAAACTGGACAAGGCGCCATGGGATTTTTACAAGATTCGCGTCAAGTTGATCAAGCATATTCTGTATATCCTGATCGGCACGTTTACCGGTATCACCTTCACACTCTGGTTTGCTGATGCTTTTGAAATGTGGCAGGCCTATTTTAGTTTGCAGGCGCCTATGATCGCCTGGCTTTCCGTCGGCGTGTTCACGTTTTTTACCTATCTCTTTGCCGGACACATGCGCGAGCAGGTGTGTTTCTGGCTGTGTCCCTATGCCCGCATACAAGGCGTAATGGTGGACCGTACCACGATTTTACCGACTTACGACCTGCGTCGTGGCGAACCCCGTGGCAAGCTAAAGAAAGGCGAGGAGTCAGTCAACAATCAGGGTGATTGCATTGATTGCAAGCAATGCGTAAGTGTCTGTCCGACAGGTATCGATATCAGAAACGGTCAGCAAGAGGGGTGTATTACCTGTGCGTTGTGTATTGATGCCTGTGATTCGGTCATGGATAAAATCCACAAACCTCACGGCCTGATTCGTTACGTGTCCCTGGATGAGATGATGGGCAAGACGCCACCATCGGTGTTCAAACGTCCTCGCGTTATCGTGTATTTCAGTATGCTGTTACTTGCCGTTGTCGGAATTATTTATGGCCTAACCCATCTTGGCGCGCTAGAACTCAAGGTCTTGCATGAACGTCAGCCACTGTTTGTGATACAGAGCGACGGTTCGATTCAAAACAAATATGAACTCAAGGTGCTGAACAAAACAGATAATGAAATGAAGTTGGCTGTGGAAATAAATGGGTTGGCTGAGATGCAATTGATAGGCGTCGATCGGGATTTGTTTGCCACCCACGGACGAGTGAATGCCTATACGGTATTCATACGTGTCCCGCCGCAGACACTCAGTACGGAGCGGACGCCAGTAGAATTCATCGTAAGAGATGCCACCAATACGCAATTGAGTGTTAGTTATAAGAGTATGTTTTACGGGCCGAAGCCCTAGCGTTTATCAGGAGGTGTATATGGGACTCAGCAAGGCAATCAGTGAAATGCGGCGACACACGTCGCAGTCCAGTAATGAAGCACTACGCAATCCCTGGGTACTGGCTATTATCGGCATCATGGCGACGTTTGTAACCGTCAATCTCGCGTTTATCTTTATCGCGTTCGTCACAAGTCCGGGTTTAGTCGTTGAAGACTATTATGAACGTGGTCGTGCCTATGAAAAAAATGCGCTCAAGATGATGGCTGCTACGCATGGCACACGCGCGTGGGAGACTCGCCTGGATATGGAGAACGAGATCTGGGTTGGCAAGTCTCAAGCTATTCGTTTTTCTGCCGTCGATGAAAGGGGACTGGCGATCGAGGAGGCCAGCGTGCAACTGATAGCCTACCGACCTTCGGATGCGAATCGTGATATTGAAACGCTAATGAGGCAAATCGCGCCTGGGATTTTTGAGGCAGAAATTACTTTTCCGCTAAAAGGCATATGGGACGTAAAAATACACATACGCCAGGGAGAAAATCAGTTTGAACTGGCGAAGCGTATTTCGGTATTGTCAATGTGAAAAATGCTGAACACTGTTATCACTGTGGATTACCCTACACGCCTGCGACAGGTGTGAGTGGAACGATTGATGGCGTGAAAAGAGAATTTTGCTGTTTTGGCTGTCATACCGTATGTCGCACCATTCATGAGGCTGGCTTGCAGGGATTTTACCAACGCACGCCTGAAGATATTCAGCTTTCCCCTCCACCTCCCATAGCGAATGATGTCGCGCTCTACGATTTGGACGAGATACAAGCAGAATATGTCGATACCTTAGATGATATTCGACAGATCGAATTGCTGGTCGAAGGCATACATTGCGCTGCCTGTGTATGGTTGATCGAACGCTCGCTTGCTTCGGTAGATGGCATTATTGAGAGCCGCGTCAATCTTGCCGCTAGACGACTCAGGGTGCGCTGGGATAATCGGGAATTACATTTGTCGGTGATACTTTCACGGCTGGCGCAAATTGGTTACCTGGCGGTGCCATTCGAAGTCGAACGTGCACGTGACTCAGCCAAGGCCCAATTACGCAGTTTGTTATTTCGCATGGCATTTGCCGGTTTCGCCATGATGAATCTCCTTTGGGTTTCGATTGCCCTGTATAGCGGCGCCGATGAAGGAGAGTTCAGGAATATGTTTCACTGGATCGGTTTTGCATTGGCAACACCGACGCTGCTCTATTCCGGTTATCCCTTTTTACGCGGCGCCTGGACGGGCGTGCGCAATCTACACCTGGGTATGGACGTGCCTATCGCCATAGGTGCATTGGTGACGTATTTCTATTCCCTTTACGTGACTGTCAGCGACGCTGCTTATGGCGAGGTCTATTATGATACGGTAGTCAATTTTCTTTTCGTCATCCTCGTCGGTCGTTATCTTGAGGCAATCTCGAAACGCAAAGCCGTAGACTCAACGCAGCGCTTGCTCGATCTTCAACCTCGCGGTGCGACAGTTCTACGCGATGGTGAGGAGTCTATCGTGCCGATACGCGGTGTGCGTGTAGACGATCACGTATTGGTACGTCCCGGCGAACGAATCGCAGTCGATGCTTGTATCGTAGATGGTCGCGCCAGTATCGACGAATCGATGTTATCAGGTGAATCTACTCCGGTATTGAAAAACATCGGTGACAAGGTGTCTGCGGGAACACTATTGCTTGACGGATTTCTACGGCTTCGTGTAGAGGCGACGCTCAAACAAACTGTACTTGGCAATATTATACGACTGGTCGAAGACGCCCAGTCGTCGAAAGCGCCCATACAGCAGACAGCGGACCGTATTGTTCCCTGGTTTGTGCTTACCACGCTAATGCTTGCCAGTGTCACCTTTGCCTGGTGGTACGGCAGCGGTTTTGAACTGGCGTTAATGGCAGCGACGGCGGTTTTGATTATCACCTGTCCGTGTGCATTCGGTCTGGCGACGCCGATGGCAATTGCTGTCGCCGCAGGAACCGGCGCGCGCGAGGGCATATTGCTGCGCAATAGTGGCGTCATGGAATCGCTTACTCGTGTCACTCATGTGGTGTTTGATAAAACCGGAACCTTGACCGAAGGGCGTATGTGCATGCAACAGATCGTACCGACCGGCGAGATGGATGCAGAAACGATACTGGGTATCGCCGCCTCGGTGGAGCGTTATTCGGAACACAGTGTGGCTCGCGCAATCGTCGACTCAGCAAAAGAACGCGAACTGTCTTTTACCAAAGAAATACAGGAGTTCAGTAATACGCCTGGTTGTGGAGTATCTGCCAAAGTCGATGGTAGGAGAATTCTTGTGGGTACGCAGCAGTGGCTAAGTGAAAACGGTGTTGATGCCGAAAGTGGAATGCAGGCGCGAATTCGCGACTGGGCAGCACGGGGTGTGGGCTGTGTTTTTGTTGCCAGTGATAGCCAGCTTGTGGGCATAATCGCCCTGTCAGATCGTTTGCGCGAGGACGCGAGTGAATTAGTCACACGTTTGCGACAGCTCGGTTTAGGCGTAACTTTACTCACCGGTGATCGCCTGGCGGTGGCGCAACGGTTTGCTGAACAACTTGGCGGTATTGATGTCATCGCTGAAGTCATGCCGCAAGACAAGGAAGAGGTTATTCGTGCCATGCAACAGCGCGGAGAATGTGTCGCAATGGTAGGTGATGGCATTAATGATGCGCCAGCCCTGAGCCGTGCGGATATAGGCATCGCGTTGGGATCAGGTACCGATGTATCGGCTGAATGCGCGGATATCATTCTTATTCGAAATGAATTGTTAAAAGTGCTTCAGGCGTTTCAATTATCCACGCGCACCTTGAGAACCATACGCCAGAATATCCTGATTTCGTTTGCCTATAATATCGTAATGATACCTTTGGCAATGATGTCTTTTATTACGCCACTGATTGCTGCGATTTCGATGCCTGTAAGTTCTCTACTGGTCATAGGAAACGCGGCGCGTATACGTCAGATGTTCAACACGAAACTGGTATCATCTGGTAAATACCAAAGACAGGAGAGTTCGTCTTCGGTGGTGTCTCAGACGGAGGTTGTGTAATGGAAGTTATCTATGGTTTGATACCCGGCATGATTTTTCTCGGTCTGGTTATGGTGGGGATTATGGTATGGGCAGTAAAACAGGGACAATATGAAGACCTTGAAGGCGAGGCAAGTCGCATATTAATGGATGAGGACGATCCTTTATTACCTGCTAACCAGCCTAGTCAAAATGTGCGGGAAGCAGCTACGGTTCGTACTGTTGACTCTAAATGAAGGGGCTACTCAGCGGCAAGTGGCTCGACCATAAGTGGCGTTTGTATGGTATGAAAATTCGCAGGCGACACATATTGTAATACTTCCCTGTTTTTTGCATCGAGTGTAACATCCAGTCCTAACTGAGGGTAAAGCCAGTGCTCTGATGCGTTGTGTGGGTCGGGTATACGTTGTGATGGCTTGCCGAATCGAGACAATATCTGTTCTGCATCGAGATTTACTGCGGGAAGATAGGTAATGCTTTGTATGGCAGAGTCACGTACACGGTGCCGGTCTTCGGTTGCGATGCTGACCTTATTGCTACCACTGGGCGCTTTGCTGATGCGCACGCCGTGTTGAAACATTTGCGCGAGTTCTTGCGAAGGGACTTGCATTACCAGAATCATTTTGGCAGAAAGTCCGCCTAATTCGACCTTGTCGAAATAGGCCTCAACCGTGTAGTCATTGTCGTTTTTACGGAAGAGACTGATTTCACCGTCGGCCTTCAGACTGCTCTCTGCCTCAGCCAGTGTGCTGGTACCCAGTGTAAGGCCAAAGACACGGCTGGTTTGTTCAGTAAGTTCAATTTGCCAGGGCAGTCCGTCTTTCGTTTCTGGCTCTGACAGGGGTAGATTCAAGGCAATGACTAATATCAGAATGCTAAACCCCAGTGCGCCAAGAAATATCTTTGTCTCCATTTTTGCTTTATCCCAGTTTCCGAGAGTTGCAGTGTATCAAAATCTGAAAGATATGTGATGAACGATCCGGTTACTCTCGGCAGTGCCTTTATCATCGGATTGCTAGGCGGAGCGCACTGCATTGGCATGTGTGGCGGTATTGTCAATGCCTTGAGTCTAGCGATTAGGCAGGACGCCAATTCACGCGCAAACAGATTCAACATTCTTTTGCTTTACAATCTTGGGCGTATCAGTAGTTATGTGTTGGTCGGTGTGTTGATTGGGCTGCTTAGCGCGTTACTTCAAGAACAGTTTCTTTTGATTGGTGTAGTGCTGAGATTCCTTTCCGGGCTATTGCTTATAGCGTTAGGATTGTATCTAGCCGGCTGGTGGTGGGGCCTGCGTTACCTTGAGCGTTTTGGTTCAATCGCGTGGAGCATTCTGCAACCGCTTGCAAATAGATTGCTGCCTGTGAGGTCTGTAGTGCAGGCTCTGCCACTCGGAATGGTATGGGGCTGGTTTCCCTGTGGCATGGTCTATAGTGTATTGACCTGGTCGGCAACTGCTGAGGACTGGAAATACTCGGCCCTCGTCATGTTGTTTTTTGGGTTAGGGACGCTACCGGTCATGTTGCTTACAGGCGAGTTGTCACATAAGTTAAAGGCAGGAATACAAAACACTTATGTAAGGCGGGTCGCAGGTCTGGTTATTATTTTCTTCGGTCTTTGGGCAACATTCGTGCCTTTCACCGATGGTAAGCATGATAGAAGTGAAACTTCAGTCCACAATCAAGTGCATCATTGATTACATATGATCTCGCGGAGTTTCTAATGTCTGACGGAGGCAAGTAAGGCGTCAAATAATTTATAACTGCTCGCTATAGCGTCGGTTGCACTCGCATAATAACTGTCTGGATTGATGTTGACGACCTGGGTCGAAATCAATTCCTTACGCGCCAATTTGATGAAGTCCTCGCCCTTTTTCAGGCAGGAACTGAAGGCCTCTCTCAATGCGATCAATGAGTGATTGCTGGATTTCGAAAGTGGTGTGATGGTGTCGCTCAATATGACGTGACACTTATCCACCAGAAAGCGTAGTTTTAGTTGTTCTGCAACCGTTGAGCTGGATTTTGCCGCTACCCCTGTTCCTAAACCTCTCACCTGGCCGAAAAATTCAAGTAGACGTGGAAGGTCGGTAGAAAGCGCCTTAATGAGCAACTTTTCCTGCGTGTTGTATTCGTAAAGCGACGCTAGTTCGCACACGTCTTCTATCTGATCAACGAGCTTCGAAACAAGCAGAGTATGGCGGGAAAAACTTTCTTCAGGCGTAAGACTAAAAACCTGGCCCTTTAAAGAATTCCAGCTATCCATCACAAATTTTGTTTGCGTATTTTCATATACCGAAGATCTATCGATAGCCACCTGTTGAAAGTTTTCGAGATCGCTTTTCAACTTAGTTTGTATGGCAATCGCCTTGTCCTTGAAAGATGCATCGCCATGAAGAAAGGCATTAGCAATACCCCGATGTTGCTGAAGATGTTCCATAAACTGCCTTGAAGAGGCGATGAAACGAAATGCCCATTGATGTCGGCGTTTGAATTCTCGATCAACCTTGTATGAATTTAGGTAGGCGAATATGATGGTCGAAAATACGATGGTTATCGGTAGAATAGATTTCAACATATCTTATACATTCGATGTCTGTGTAACGTCCATTAAGTTCCAAGTTCACTGCGCAAATCTTTCGACAGCTGATCCAGAAATGCCGCTGCAGAATTGGTTTTTTCTACTATATGCTTGTTATTTTCGGCCATTTCCGCGACACGGTGCATGCTAGACGCAATCTCGGTCGTGGCATCCTTTTGTTGCGTGAGTGAGATACTGATGCCGGCGATCATGTTGCTCGTTTCCTGGGCTTGCCGGTTTATTTCAAATAAGGACTTTTCGGCTTCAGACGAAATTTCAACCCCGGTATTCACCGACGTTCTGACGGATTCGATATTGGCTACTATTTGATTAACCTCGGATTGCATTTTGCCGATGAGTTCGGCAATTTCCACTGTTGAGCCACTGGTCTTGGCCGCAAGCTCTCTCACTTCGTCAGCGACAACCGCAAATCCGCGTCCTTGTTCACCGGCGCGCGCTGCTTCAATAGCGGCATTGAGTGCCAACAAATTCGTCTGCTCGGCAATGCTCTGGATGACATTAATTATTTGACTCACCTCATGTGAGCGATTTTGTAGCGACTCAATAGCTTGTGTCGCCGCGTCTACCGTCTTATTTATTGAAACCATCTCTTGATGCATGTTTCTGACTTTCCTTTCACCGTCACTGGCTAACTTGGCGGATTCCTCAGACATGCGATTGGTCTGCTCGGCGTTTTCAGCGGCGGTTGACATGCTGTTATTCATCTCCTCACTTGCCGCAGCTACGGCAGACACTGACTGCATTTGTTCTATGCTTCCGCTCGCACTCTCCTGTACTATTTTTACAACTTCTTCGGAGGCAACAATTACCTCTCTAAGCGCATCGGATACTTTCATATTTGATCTGTTCTGACGCACACCAAGTAGATTGATTTGCCCGGTTACCCTTTGGAGATCGCTAAAATATCGGGATTCTAGCCGCTGGCTAAAGTCTCCGTGCGTGAATTGCTGAAGTATTTGTTGCATTTTTTCTGATTGTGTTTTGTCCGTCGCGAGCATCAGCGAGAAGATGACATTGAGAAGAACAAATATGGCGCCAATGACAATTTTTGTCTGTACGATATCCGATTCCAGTTGTTCGATATGTTGGCTTGTCGCTTTGACGTTATCCGGCAAAAAGGCGCGTACCTCATGTCGTTCGTGTTCAATGTATTCGTGAAGAATGACGATGTGTTCATACCCTAGTATTGACAGGGGAACCAGAATGAGAAGATATAAACAGGTGAGTTTATATCTGAGCCGTAGCTTGGAGAACTCACGCAGCATGGGTAGATTTAGAATTCTCATTACAAGTTCATCGTTTATGTGGATTCAATGCAAATTCCTATACTTTATCGACAGTTAAGCAGAAAGGCTTGATTGAATATTTTGTGAGTTTACAAACTATAGGTTGTGCAGACATGACTGCCAAACGTAGTATTTCTTTGATATAGGAAGTGTGGAATAAGATTTTGGTTTATGGCGATTGAACAGTTTGTAAGCTGATACTTAAGTTAATCCGAATAGCTTCAATTCGTGAATAAATGCCTTTAGTTGATCGGCTAACTTAGTACCCAATTTAGAGATCTCTATACTATTGGCATTGTCTGCGCGGGTAATGTTCTCGGTCTCCAGTGCCAGTTCAGAAAGTTGTTTCGCCTCCAGATTGCCAAAGACGGATTTCAACTTATGTGCAATTATGCCAAGCTCGCTTCTTTTTTCCGACTTGACCAGTCTTAGTATTTCGTCCGGTGTGTCGCTGTATTCTTTTATCGTTACTTTAAACATTCGTTCAATAAAGGATGAGCGCTTGAATCGTATAGCCAACGCCTTCCAGTCGATGTATTGATCTGCAGGTGTGGGTTTATCGCTACTATTGTTGATGATTTTGTCGATATCGAGCTCTTTCTCTAGCCGTTCAGGACTGTTGATTGCCACAGGTTTTAATGCCTGGTTAGCATATTTTAAAATGTGCTCATAGAGAAGGTCTTCATCAATTGGCTTTGTAATGTGGTCTACCATTCCAGCGTCTAGACATTTGTTTTTTTCTTCCATTAGCGCGTGTGCGGTTAGACCAATAATGGGCAGGTGTGGCGCCAACTGTTTTAGCTTCCTGGATGCCTCCAACCCATCCATTATTGGCATTTGGACATCCATCAAAACAAGGTTGAATGCGTTTTGACCGTTCTCAGAAACACAATCCAATACTTGTTGTCCATTTTCGGCAAAGGTTACGGTTGCTCCCTGCTGGTTCAAGATGTCTTCGAGTATGAGGCGATTAACCGCAACATCTTCAGCCGCAAGTATGTTTATGCCTTGCAGGAGCTTGCCGACTTCTGCTACGGTTTTCTTTTCTTCTAATGTCGGCGAATTTACTTGCTTAAGGGGCAGAGTCAGAGAAAAAGTACTACCCTCGTTTACAACGCTCTTAACTTCTATGTCACCGCCCATTGCCTGGGCCAGACGTTGGCTAATCACTAAGCCTAGACCGGTACCGCCAAATTCACGAGTGCTAGAAGAATCCGCTTGTTCAAATGGATGAAATAGCCTGGCTTGTTGTTCTTCAGTCATACCAATTCCGGTATCACTTACATCAAAGCGCGTATTGCTTCCTACACGGACAACGCGTAGTCTGACTTCTCCCACCTCGGTAAACTTGATGGCGTTTGATAATAGATTGACCAAAATCTGTCGGATGCGCTGCGAGTCTCCTTCTACCCATTCAACAATATCTGCAGGAACGTCGGTATAGAATTTCAGACCTTTTGCACTTGCAATTGTTTCCACAATTTCTGTCGTACTGCTGATGACACTTACCAATTTACACGCTTGTTTGTGAATACTGAGTTTCCCGGCTTCTATTTTGGAATAATCGAGTACATCGTTAATTACCCCTAGAAGATGTTGTCCGGAATTAAGTATCTGCTCAAAATAGCTCTCTGCGCCATTACAGTTTGCATTCTTACGCATTCCAATCTTAGACAAACCAATGACAGCATTAAGTGGGGTTCGAATCTCGTGGCTCATATTGGCCAGAAACTCACTCTTGGCTCTTGCCAATCTTTCTGCTTCCAAATTGGCGGCGCGCAGGACTTGCTCCGCCGCCTTTTCTTCAGAAACGTCACGTACAGTTGCCTGCAGGAATACCTCGCCAGAGGTCTCGACTCTAGTCAGTAGTACCGTGGCTGGAAATTCTTTTCCGTTGTGTCGACGGTGTTGCCACTCGAAGAAATTGCTGCCTTCTTGCATGGCCTTCAAAATCATTTCCCTGGCTTTTTCGTCCGACGAAATCCCATTCGGCTGTGTAGGTGGTGATAAGTCCCACGGACCAATGTTCACGAAATTTGTCTCATCATTGAGGTAAAAAAGATCGCGTGCTGCTGCGTTTCCTGATGTGAATTTCCAGGTTGGTGGAGCCAGTGTCAGGATGGCATCACGTGACTCGGAAAAGAGCAGGCGATAGCGTTCTTCTGCTGCGCGTAAATCGGTTTCTGCCGCCTTTCTTTCTGTAATGTCTTGAGAGACGCCTAAGGCAGCGATCAAGTTTTTCCTGTCATCGTATAAAAACTCGGCCTGTTCATGCAGCCATCTGATTTCTCCGTTGGCTAAGATTCGATGCTCCAGGTCGTAAGGGGCGCCATCGAGAGCATTCTCCCAGCATTGGAAGACATAGTTTCTGTCATCCGGATAGATACAGGTACCGAAGAACTCAAAATCAACTGGAATGTCTGAAGGAACACCGAATATTCGATATGTTTCTTCAGACCAGAAAATCTTCTGACTCTTCAAATCAACTCGCCAACTTCCCATGCGTCCGACAGTTTGAGCGCGAGATAAATCAGCCTCTTTTTCACGCAGAGACTCCTCCATGGTTTTTCGTTCTGTAATGTCCATCGTATAGGCAATCAAACCGCTAGGTTCACCTTGATCATCGTACAGAAGAGAAAGAGAAAGATGCGCTGGAAATTGCCTTCCGTTTGCATGTTTCATGTAGGTTTCCGTTTCCCATTGTCCAGTTGACTTCAGTTTCTGCACGGTCTTTTCAAAGTTAAAGTGGAGATCAGACTCGGGCGTGGTAATCAGATGAATGTGTTTGTCTTTAGCATTATCCGCGGTATATCCAAACAAAGTTGTCGAACCTTTGTTCCAACTGGTAATGATTCCATCTAAATTGGTGGTGAGTATCGAGTCATGCGTCTGATCAATGATATTTGCCTGTTGACGAACCATTGCGGTCTGTTCATTCACTAAATTCTGTAGCTGATTGCGATGACGCTCAAGTTCTGCCTCGGCTTGTATACGATCCGTGATATCAGTGGAAATACCACACAATGCGTAAATGCTGCCGTCTTCCTGCCTCAAGGGGAGTTTTACGGACAAGAAGGTTTTCGTTTTTCCAGTCTCCGTAATCGTGTTTGTCTCCTCCGTACGCAGTGTTTCTCCATTCACCAGCACGCGTATATCGTTTTCTCGAATTTTCTTTGACGTTTCGGCATCGAAGAACTTATCATCTCTAAAGCCGATAATCTCATCCATTTCGGCCTGCCAAATAGCACGGACCATACGATTGGCGAAAAGGTAACGTCCTTCAGTATCTTTCAGATAGATAAAGGCATCAACGCTGTCGAGTATAGTACGAAGTTTTTGCTCACTCTGACGCAGTGCCAGTTCCTGCGCCTGTGCTTCAGTCACATCTTCAAAGAATACGGCCATTTGGCCAGGAACCGTCTGAAATGCCTTGATGTCAAATGTGCCTCGATAGTTTTCGTCACTATAGGTAACTTGATTGTTTACATATTCTCCACCGTGACGGGCAATTTCTCTGTAACGACGCGGGATTTCAGTTTTTACCAATGGAGGATAGAGCTCCTCGTAACTTTTGCCAATCAGATGTTTGCTGTCTGTTTGTAGAATACGGTCAGCGGCAGGATTAGAAGACGTAAATACTAAATGGTCATTCTCCTCAAGCTGATAAATGTGCATACCCATGGGGGCGTTGTCCAGAATTGCGCGCGTGAAAGCATACTGTTGCTCTAATTGATCTGCATAGTGCCGGCTGGAATTGTAAAGTCGAGCGTTCGCTATTGCGAGAGCTGACATATTGGCATAGGTACCACAAACGTTTTTAGCTTCGTCACCCTCTAACAAGGTGTCACCTACTGTCGCGGCGATCATAACGCCCACAACTTCGTTGCCTACGTTCAGTGGCAGGTAAACAATAGATCGAAGATTGCGCATTTCTACTGCAATACGTTCCGCCGGAGACAGTTCTGACTTTCTCGCGTCAGGTAGAATAGCGACTTGTTTACTCTCAACGGCATGAAGTATGTGCGGGTGATCAGAAAGCGGCGCGTAGCGCATCACGTCTGGAAAATCTGGCGGCAGTGGTGGCTGCGTAGCCACCAACTCTAGCGTATTGTTTTCTAAAAGGTATACGGCAGTCGTACTCATTAAAGTTAAATCTGTAATACGTTCTGCCACAATTTGTAAAACTTCGCTCAAATTGAGCGTTGAGGCAATCTCCCGTCCTACCTCTAGTAGCGCAGTTTGTTCCTGCGCACGTTGTGCCAAAGCGTCGGAGGCACTCTTCGAAGCAGTAATATCCTGCAACGTTCCTCGTAAGAAATCTATCGACCCTTCAGTTCCCTTTGAGGGAATAGTTTCCATATGAACCCAACGTATTGTCTCGTTTGGCAGTATGATACGGTAATCAATAGAATAGGCCTCCCCGGTCTCAAGGGAGTGCTTTTCGGCTAGTTCCAACGCATGATTGTCTTCTGGATGTATTCTTGCGCGAAGCGTCTTGTAGTCGGGAGAAAATTCCTTTTCCCGATAACCAAGAATTCGATAGACTTCGTCAGACCAATAAGTCTCGCTAGTTTCCAAATTGAACCACCAGTTTCCTAGATGGGCAATCTTTTGTGCTTCGGCGAGAGATCTCTCGCTGAAGCGAAGTGACTCTTCTGCTCGCTTGCGAGCGGTAATGTCGCGCAAGGTAGTAACAATGTGAACTTCGCCATTGAGTGATATCGGACTAAGCCCGATTTCGCATGGAAACTCCAGGCCCTGCTTGGTAGCGGCCAATAGCGTAGGTATAGTTTTTCCCCGCTCGAATTCTATGTACTTGGGAGATGACAAAAACCTGGAGAGTACCTGTTTGTGGTCTTTATGAAAACGCTCAGGTATGAGAATTTCAATTGGTTGACCAAGCAACTGGACCTCGGTATACCCAAATAGAATTTCGGTTTTTGGATTGATACGAACGATAATTCCGTTTAGATCCACAAGCAGAATGGCATCCGGCGACGTATCAATAATCATTTTTGATTGCGCTTCGCTATCACGCAAACGCTGCTCAAGCGACTTTTGCTGACTGATATCGACGTGCGTGCCTACCATCCTCAACGGGTTTCCGTCGGTGTCTCTAACTATTATGCTGCGAGAAAGAATGTCAACCCAATGGCCGTCTTTATGCTTCATTCGGAACTCAACGACAAACCCATCCTGTTTTCCGTTTATGCAATCCTCTATTTGAGCCGTCGTTCGCTGCTTCCCATCTTCGTCAATTAGTTCTTCCCAAGTACTAAACGCATTCGTCAATTCGCTATCTTCGTAGCCAAGCATGGATTTCCAGCGAGGTGAGAAATAGACCGCATTCGTTGTTAGGTCCCAGTCCCAAATGCCATCATTGGTAGCTTGCATGGATAGGGTAAATCGGTTATTGCTCTCCCGCAAAGCCTGTTCGCTACGGTTTTTAAGCCGTCTTTCGCGGCGCAGTTGTTGATTGGTTGCAAAAAGCTGAATCAGTAAAATTCCAACTATTACCAAAGTCAAGGTAACGGAGATTATCCAATTTGAGTAACGTTGCCACAAATCATCTAAAGTAATGTCTGGTCGTATGTCGAAAGGCCTGACACGTAGTTCACGCATTAGTCTTTCAACTTCCGCATAATTGTCAGCCACTCTGAATCCATAAATTTCTAATGGGTGAAGAGTCGAGTGATTTGGCGGTATGGAAAGTAGAACAGCAGTCAGTCTCGCTCCCACCTCCTGTCGAACATGAGATGCCATGACGAGAACATCGTTTGAATATAGGCGCGTGGAGACAGCAAATGGGTAGCCAGCCAAATTTTGCTGGTTAATCACTTTTAGTTTGTCTAATCCGATATAGCCCATATCAGAAAGTCTTTCAAGTTCGCCGCCGGCCAGAAAACCTACGTCTATATCTTTTAGGAGTACACTCTTTATAACTGAGTCATTGGATGCTTCTTCGTAAAGTTCCAGTGTGAATTCGTTTTCGTTTATGTTGTTTTCGTAAAGGATATGTAGTGGAAGGTAGAGCGACCCAAGATGTCGTTCATTATCAACGCCAATCGTCTTTTCTTTTAAATCACTTAATGACTGGAGGTCATCGCGTTCTTTAAGTGCGATAATCGTTCCCCCCTTTGCAATTACAGGACGATCTTTGTACGAATCTGTAACCGTAGCAACAACCCGAGACAGGCTGTCAGACTGGGTAATTTGAAGAAACCGTGTTGGGTCTGACAGTACGAAATCCAATTCGTGTTGTCGCCATTGTGTAACGAGTTCTTCTTTAGCCAGTAGTCTGAACTCAAATGAGGTGTCATTCAGAATTTTCGTTAAGTAATCAGATAAAGGCATCCAGTGATCTATCGGCGTATGCTCCCTATATTCGCTCTGAACACCAATAACGATAGTTTTATTTGGTAGAGCGGAGACAACATGTGAATAACACGTCAGTAGTAGGACAAAAAAGTTAAGTGAATAGAAACGAATTGTGCTCATGTTTTTCTATCTAGTCCACGACAGGAATAAACTCGTCGTTCACGAAGCCTTTTAAGTCTAAAGGATCTTGTTCGGTACTATCTCTATACATAATGCTAACTAGAACATTGGAAGTTTTCTCGACGGTTCCATTATTATTTAGGTATGAAAGATTTGCTGTTTCATTGGGTATTTTCAGACCACGAAAAACATCCAGTACTTCGCTACCGCTTAAACCGAGGTGAGCTCCCATACGGTAAGCCGCATCCTGTGGATTGTTGCGGAAATGGTGAACCGCAGTAAAGTGTGATTTGATGAGTGATTTAAGTTCAGATATTTTTTGTCCACTAAGCATATTGGTTCTAACTGCAAGAACATCGAATACAAGCTCGGGAAACTGACGAGTGTCGATCAGTCTATAGGCGTGTAGCCGTTCTAATTCTGTCGATATCGGTTCATAGGTAATCAAAGTGTCAAAGCGCTGGTTTTTCCAGTCGTCTATGTGCTGGTCGACAGAGCTATTGACTGTGACCACGTCGAATTCGCTTAAGTGTGCGGCCTCGAGAAGTTTGTGTAACATCAGCGCGCCAAGCGCACTCTTCTCTACACCAATTCTGGCACCCCTAAGTTCGGATAAGTCTTTTAAACGAGTTCTTGAATAGACGGCATCTGCACCGGCTGATATGTCAAAGACAAGCACAATTTGAATGGGTATGCCTAGACTACGCGCGCGTAAAGCTTCGTCTAATGTTAAGGATGCGCCGTCAATTTCCCTGCGTTCCAGTTTTGAAAGCGTCTCGGTTGCCGACGTTGTTTCTATTAATTGAACTCCATTGTCGCCTAGCCATCCTTCTCTCTTAGCCAGAAACATGAATTCATAGCCTGGCCATTTATGGGCGCCTATACGAAGTTTTTCATGTGAGAAATCGCAACTGGAAATCAGATAGACGGAAAGAAAGATCAATAGATAGATTGGTAAAAAAGCTATTCTTACCAATGGCGTTTTTGTCACGTTTTTTCACCTTCACTATTTATCGTGGCAATAAGTTCCACAATTATTTCCATCCACAATGCTTGATCATCTTACATAGAGCACATCGTAAAATGTTACGATTCGTTACATTTAAAGCATGCTGAAAGAAAATCAATAGAGTTATCGTGCGCAGAGTGAGGCGTCTTTAGTTGTATCTACCGTTTGTATTGGTATAGCGAAAAGCTAAAGTATCAGCGGGTTCTAGGCCTGTGTTGAGTATAAAAATTAAATAGAAAGTAGGTTTTGTTGTGCTGGTATATTTTTACTCGGGCTTGAAATGTGTGCTATTGAAATTCGAGAGGTGTTGAAGCTATTAAGTACGAAAATCCCCGGGTTATAGAAAAAAGAGACGCTATAATTTCCCCGATGTCATTGTATAGTAGTGATCGGCTTGTACACAGTATGTAACTGCTGAGTTCCGACGTCCAAAGTATTTACCACACAAAACAGCACAAACGAGATGGTGTCCTTGCCGTCGATGAGAACGGTTTTCCGACAGATACCTCAAAAGAGACGCCTACATATAGGCTTGATCCCTTTCAAGGAAAGGGATGCCGACAAAAATAGTAATAATTAATTCATAAAACATCTCTATATTTCACCATCGATTGTCAAATCGTAGATAGCAAAAGACTGACCCTTCCCGACGTAGTATGTATTATGGGTGAGTCGCGTTGTGAATAGTTTAAAAGACGCACAAGCGATAGGGGAAAGCCGCTGGTGGGTGTTCCCGATAAAAAAAATGTTCCGTACATAATAAAATTTCAATAAATATTGTCTTGAAAATATGCAAGCGTGTCACTAGGATTAAGTGAACAATAATAAGTTCGAATCTGATTTGTGGGGAGGCCATGTAAGCATTCGCTGCCAGCCTCTGAGAGTTTTCAAAATTACATAAGTTGTACGCCGAGTCACAGATAATGATGGACGTTGGATGCTCCGTCGTGACCTGTCGTTTTTTTGGGATGGGAGTTCAACAATATGATAAAGAAAAACAACTTGCTGTATACATCGATCATTTTTACTGCTGTGTGCCTGCTTGCTGTTGTCCTCGGTGGTTGTGGGGAGAAGGTGCCCGCAGTAAAGCACACGAAGAGTGCGCTGACTAGTAAGTACAACCCAGAGGGTAAGCCGTTACAAATTGTTTCGCGCGCGACGGTTAGCCCAAATGACATTATACCCCCTGACCTGGTACCCAATCATGTTCGTGGCGCGCATCTATACGACGATCTCACCATTGAGGCAGGAAAAACAGGATTAGGAGACAATCCTCTGGCGGCATTCGCTGTAAATAATGCGGACCTGGCGGGTGACGAGGGTTGGAAGTGTAGTAGTTGTCATGGCTATGATTACGAGGGAAGAGAGTTTCTCGGGGGGGCTATGAACAATTTGCTCGAACTTAAGGAGGTTCGCGGAATTGATGAGCCATATGTATATGCGACGCTGACTAACGGATTTGAAATTCTGGTCAATGGAGCCGTGCAAAATGTACACAACTATTCGACCATACTGACCAATTTACAGCGCGCTGATCTGGGCGACTTTACCGCGGAAGAGACATTCGATACACATGTATTTCTGAAAGCGGCTGCAGGTGGCACCGTCGTTAACGGTATGGAGCTAATGGCTTATGGCGGCGAAATCTGGAATGGACAGGTTCAACCGCTGCCGCCACTCGACGGCGGTAATGGTTCTTTACGCGACGTTCAGGGCAATGCCTTCGATTGTGCGACATGTCACAATGGGGGATCGGCGATTACCGATGCTCAGGTCCATCAGTTGGCGAAAACCGATCCCTGGTTTTATTTCTACCGCGTGCTGTGGGGCTCGCCAAGAGCGGGTTCACTGCCTATGATCGGTGATCAGACGGTGATGCCAGGCTTGTTCGAAATCATCAAGGTCAATCCGCTCTACTTCGGGGAACCCGAGGATGGTGCCGCCGTATTGGCGTACTCGCAAATGCAATAATAAAATGATCGAGTCAACTTTATCACTACTGCCTCCAGTCTGTTTTGATTTGGTCGGGCTGAATCAGTCTTGCTCCTGGCTAAGTGTCGGGAGCAGGGGCAGCTTAATGAGATTCGCATAGATGATCTGAGATACTGTCCTTGTCGATTATCGAATCGCTTGGCGAACAGGCTTAACACCAACTCGCCTGATTTTCCGCGTGCGTCATCAACTCCTGAATATTGGCTTCGATCACACGATAGCCCACATTGCCGTAGATGATCTGTCTTCCTTCGTTGAGTATCAACGTCGGACTGCCGTTCACGGAAAACTGATCCTGTAGTTGACGATCACGTTCCAGCGCTGAGAATGCCTGACCGGAATTGATACATGCCTCGATCTCGTCGCAAGGCAAGCCCAATTCTTCGGCGACGGTGAGTTGCACGTTTAACTGGCTGATGTCTTTCAAATCGCGAAAAAATGCCAGACGTAAATGCCACAACAAGGCCTCGACGGGAGAAACCCCCTGATGCCCGCTCTGGATGTTTTCCAGAACGCCTTTGCTTTGCAGTATTTGCGCGGCCTTTACAAACAGGTGACAACTACCTGAACTGCTAGGCTGGTTTCCTACCCAGACATCAGGATGTACTTCGATATGTGGAAAGCGTTTGGCAACATCTCGGACGACTTTGTTATAACCAACAACGCCGTCCTTGTCTTTCCAGCTGGTTTCAATTTTGGCATCGACAGAACCAAATACCTGTAAAAAGTGATAATCAATGTCGATGTGGGCACCGAATTTATCTTTAAGCTCATCAATTCTTCTCTGTGCGAGATAGGCCCAGATACACAAGATGTCAGAAAAATAGATAACCGAAATTTTGTCTGTAGAGTCCATGGTGATTGCTCACGTCTTCATTTGTCAGATGCGCTGAAAGAAAAATGTCTCGTATTTAAATCCGTGCCTTAACTTTTATTGGGATGCGAAAATGCACCATGCCATACAGCGAGGAAACATACCAGGTGGACTTGCTGCCAAAAAATGTCTGAGGGATATAGGCATCGTGCTGACTGCCAGCCTCCAATATCAAATAGCGGTTGAATAAGGGGATGCTCAGGTTGACTCCACCACGCAGTGCGGGGCGGATAAAATGTACAGTATCCTGCGATAGTTCGTCGTGATAGTACATATAGCTGGCAATCACGCCTGCGCCTACGCCAACTTTTAGAAATCCCAAACCCACTTGCAGGCGAGGCACAATTCCCCAGGTAGCACCGAAAGCGGTTTTTTGGCCATCATTGGGATGAATGAATAATGATTTGGGTATTGCCCAATGTCCCACCGATACCTCATCGAGTTTGCCCGCAGCCTTGCGAAACTTTGCAGGAACCTTTCGCTCGTATTTTTTCAGCGTATCCTTGTCGATAACCGCCTGCAGGGATAGTTCACTACCGTATACCAGCGCAGATTTATTGTCGTATGCGTTGTGAAAATTGTATTGAGTGAGGCCAAAACCCACATTGGCACGGATGGGGATTTCATCGGCTTGTACAGATGAAAAGAAAAAAGCCAGCGGAATAAAGACAAATACCCATACGAAGTTTTTCATAGCAGCGCCTCGTCTAGTGTAGAGGTGAACAGAGGGTAGGGCAGGTAAATTTAGTGACTGCCCTTGAAATAGCAAAAATCACCCTTATACCCGGGGGGCGGACCAACCTTAACATCGGTTTTCAACAATTTAAAGTGTGAGTTTACAAGTGCAAACATTTCAACTTTCCTCGGATTTGCCCCGCCGGCGGGCGCGTATCGTCCAATTTACTGAACACAAGCTGCTTGAACGGTTCATTATTGGCGTCATCATTTTAAATGCCGTCACTTTGGGACTGGAAACCGACGCCGATATCATGAAGCATTATGGAAGCATGGTTCATGCCCTGGACGTCACGGCCTTGGGCATTTTCGTCGTCGAAATTACCCTGCGTTTGCTTGGGCATGGATGGCGATTTTTTCGAGATCCGTGGAGTGTTTTTGATTTTGTAGTGGTTGCTATAGCCCTGGTCCCCGCAAGTGATCAGTTCTCGGTGCTGCGTTCGTTGCGTATTTTGCGTGTCTTACGTTTACTGTCTATCGTGCCACAAATGCGCAAAGTGGTGTCGGCGCTGTTGTCTGCTATACCCGGCCTGAGTTCTATTATTCTGGTGCTGCTGCTGATCTATTATGTATTCGCGGTGATGGCAACCAATCTTTTCGGCGAGGCCTTCCCCGAATGGTTTGGCTCGATAGCCAGTTCCATGTATACCTTGTTTCAGGTGATGACATTGGAAAGCTGGTCGATGGGAATCGTGCGGCCGATCATGGAAAAATTTCCCTATGCCTGGCTGTTTTTCGTACCGTATATCTTGATTGCGACGTTCACCATGTTAAACCTGTTTATCGCGATTATTGTGAACGCTATGCAGTCTCAAACGGAAAAAGAAACAGAAACTCTGGTACAAACAGTGGAAACCGAGACGCGCTGTGTCGATGAAAACCTGTCCGGTCAATTGGAAAGAATACAAGCAGAACTTGGGCAGATGAGGGCCTTGCTTGAGGCAACTCATCAGCAAATACAAAATAAGACTAAAAACGATTAAGAATTTTCGGCAGGAATACGCGTGTTAAAACGCGTAGGTGTAGTACAACTACATCCAGCCGAATTTTCCCCAGTCCTGATTTTTCTTTTTGATGACAAACTGAGACGTTTTCCAATCCTTGCCGGGAATAGTTGTTTCGTTTTGGTCATTGATCAGATGATCGATAGTGACGCGTACCATGGCAGTATCAGAGGTTAGCTCGAGACTGGAAATTGAAATTTCCACAGTGTTAAATTTGGAAAACAGACTCTTTAAAAACGCCTCCTGTCTTGGCGTTAGATCAATTAGCTGTTTTAACTCATCAAGATCACGGTGTTCATAGGCTTTTTCAAATTGTTGAAGCCTTGCGCTAATCGTATTGTAGTCCCGTTCAGTGGGTTTGGCTGGCCTGGACGTTTGTCTTTGTGTTTCCTGCGACTGTTCCTGCTCCAGTTTTTTCTGGTTTGCCAGGGCAACAGCGCTGGCACTTTGTGCCTTGCGGAATAGCTTTTTGGCTTCATCCATCTCCGATTTGGCGTCGGTCAGATAGCCCATCGCATCGGCATAACGTCGCGCGCCAAAAGAGCGTTCGGCAGCTCGCGCTGTTTGTTCAGCATTGTCCATAGCAGTTTCAGCGGCATTCCAGTGATTGCTAGCCAAAGTCTTCGCGTTTAATTTTCCGGCGCTATCGCGAGATTTTTCAGCCGTTTTACGAAGTTTGTCAAAAGCTGCAACCTCACGAGAAAATTCAGTTTCATACAATTGCGCAGTCTTATTCGTTACGACATTTAGGGCTTCAACAACAATTTTCTGTTGCGCGATGGCCTTTCGGAAATTATCCGCGGCAACGGCGAAATCGCCTGATTTAATACTGGCGTCGGCTGCCTCACGCAATCCATTCGCTTGTTCATGCTCTTTTTTTGCAACGCTGAGTTCTGCAATATCCCAATTTTTTTCTTTGTACTTATCCGTTTCAGCCAGGCGCCTCTCCAGTTCAGTTTGCAAACGTGAACTCTCGTTCGCCAGAGAACGTGCTTCGTTTTGTTGCGTATTGGATGCGACAGGCGCCGGTTCAGTCCGGATGATTTCTGCTACGGGTTTCGGAGACGAATCTTTCCCGTTTTGATCCTGAAATAGCAGCACGCCACCACCAATCACCGCAATGGCGAGAGCCGAAGCAGCAATAGCGGCGACAGGTACTCCCGATTTTTTTGTCGGGACACTATTAACAACTGACGAAGGAGTTTTGGCAGCTGGTTTCTGTGGCGCTAAAACGGTATGGTCTTCCACAACGCGTGCACCCGCTTGAAATATGGGATTAACTACTGTCGCAGAAGAATCATCAATAGTTGCGGCGTCTTCCATCTGTGTCGGCTGTGTCTGAGCGCTACTATGATGAAACAGAATATTGGTTTTGTCCTGATCGAATCCGGACTTGATTTGATTTAGGGCCGCGACCAGTAATTCCGTACTTCCAATGCGGCGCGAAGCATCTTTCTCCACCATACTGGAAATCAAATCTTTGATGTCCTGCGGCGTATGTGTGGGGAATTCAATATTGAGTGCTTTGTCTTTGCTATAGAGTTCGTGCAGCACCTGAGTCGAGGACATATTATCAAACGGAGTTTTACCACTGATCATTTGATAGAAAACTATGCCCAGGGAATAAATGTCAGAGCGAGAATCGACTTCCTGGCCAAAGGCCTGTTCGGGCGACATATAACGTGGTGTACCGATCACTTGCCCAACCATCGTGAGATTGGCTTCATCCGCGGCGGCAACAATACCGAAATCTGTTAGCTTCACCTTGCCATTTTTGTCGAGCATGATGTTCTGCGGCTTGATATCGCGATGCACAATACCAAATTGATGAGCGTATTCCAGCCCTTTTGCCGTTTGCAGGGCGATATCGACCGCAGTTTCCAAAGACAGGTGGTCGCTACTACTCAATCTTTCATATAAGGATTCGCCATCGACGAATTCCATTACGATGTAATGACGGTTTTCCTCTTCGATGATGTCGTAAATACTGACGATGTTTTCGTGATTGAGTTTTGCCAGCGCTTTGGCTTCGCGCAGAAAACGCTTACGGAAATTGGGTTCCTCACTGTAATGCGCGTGTAAGGCCTTGATCGCCGTGTCTCTGTCCAGGGCGGTATGATGTGCGAGATAGACGACACCGAACGCCCCACGGGCGATCTCGTGTTTTATTTTGTATTTATTAGCGAGTATATCTGGCGCTTCCATCGAGTTTAATCCGGTTTATCCAATAGATAGATTGCTTTAAAACACCTTGCCGATTTCAAGTCCGAGACCGGCATAGGTGTCCAGATACGAGCCACCCGTAAAATAGCCGGTATTTGTAAGCTGTGATCTTGCGGTCAAGCCGACGTTAAAGCCATTTTTCAGGAGGTAAACAAGGCCAACGCTAAGTCCGCCGCTATAACCTGAGCCGCTATTGCTCAACAATGTTGTCGAATAACTGGATGTCAGATAATAGGCTTTTACATCACCCTTTACGACGAGATTGCTGCGTAGAGGGTAGCTGATAGCGGCGCCGACGCCAAAGTGATTGAGCTTTTCCAGCGATGTCAGGGTAGACGGTTGCGTACGACTATAATCCTGTGTGCGGTAGCGATAACCGACGAATCCAGACAATATAGGCGTGACCCGATATCCGGCCTGTATTTCGATATCCTGTGATTCCTGGTTGCCCTGACTCGTACCGGAATAACTATCACCGCCCAACTTGTACCGCGCACCGGCATAATAACGATCAAACCCGTATAAAAAGGCAAGCCCAACACGATAACCACTACTATCGCCACGACGCTCGTCATCTTTGAACGCCTGCACATAATCAGAACTCAAGCCGGCCAATACATATGCCGAGGCGGCATTTGCGTTTGCCATCAAGAGTAATCCGAGACAAATTTTCCACCAGTTATTCATACAGGTTTACTCCTTTTTCACGCATCATAATCCAGGCATCCACACCATCGGAAAATCGATGGAGTCGATGGGTTGGTCAGGTTTGACGACAGGTGTATCTAATTCGAGGGCCGAACTTACCGGGTCTTTTTCGGCGCTATTCGTTTTAGCCAGTGTTTCCGTCTCCCCGTTCTTGATTGCCAGATCTGATAGCAAACGTCGCAAAGGGGAAAATTCGAGTCCTTTTAGTTTTTTGTTACCAACCTTATCGTCGGCTTCAAAGTAGTATTCGATACGCTCACCTGAGATGGCGTTCGAGGGAATGCGCACGATGTAAACATCCTGGCCACGATCATTATCGAGGCTCATAGGACGGGAACGGTATTTATTGCTATTCGAATCCCGGAAGTAAATGGTCACGGAATTGACGCTAAACTCGTCAGTGACTTTTGCGCTGACCATCACATTGCCTTGCTTGTCTCGGCTGATATCGGTGTCCGTATTGTGCAGGATATCCGGTGCTTCAAAGTCATTATTTGTGGAAATTTCAATCGAATCTCGGGCAAATCCGGCATTCGTCAAAAAGAGGCTCAAACAGAAAGCGATGCCGGTAAACTGGTGTTTTCTTGAAATTGACATAGGTCGACTCCGTTCGATACTCGCGCGTTCACGATGAAGACTCGTTAAAGTGCCCATTTTCGCGTTGTTTAGGCGTGAATTATTATAACTGATCACAGGTTGCTGGCTAGCTTTTGATTTCGCCACGGAATCAACCATATGCGAGGAGATATTGAAACGCAGTGAGCTAGCTCACAAGGAATAGCGGGTTTTCAGTGGTTGATGGTAGCCAGTAGCGGATCAGGCCGCTTTCCATGGCAGGCCGGCAAGGTAGCGGACACCTATTTTGTAACCCGTGCGTTCCGCGTCACGGTAGTAGCTGGCGTGAAGGACATCGGCATTGTCTATCATGGCGATTTCACCCGTGCCTTCCGGCAAATTCCATTTCTGCTCCAGAATGATGTCACCGAGCAAATCCTCAGAGATTTCATCGGCGAATAACTGGCTGGAGTTGGTTTGTCCTTTGTCGATGCCCCAGTGGAGTTTTCCCTCTTTGATACCCTGCAGATAGGCCGTGATATTGGGAATAAACAGGGTGGAAGCCGTGCGCGGATGGCGTTGTTCCTCATCAAGAGGGTCGCGTGTGTACAGTGAATACCGGGTTTCCTGGTTGGCGCTGCGATCAATGTGAAATTGCAAATGGGGAAAGCGATTACGATGCCCCTCATTGCGGATTGTCTGGTTGTGATAAACGTTTTGCAGTACTACCAGGCCGACCTGTTTGATCAGTTCGCATAGGCCTTTTTCGATGGTGTTGTTCTGGTAAAGTTGCACTTCCTGAGCTGTTTCAAACTTAATTTTGACGCCAAAGTGTTGAAATGGTTGATGTAACCCTGTTTGAACGCAGACTTGCTCAAGACTTGCGGGCAGGATATTGCGATAGTGCTGGTTCAGACGGTTACGGTAGTCGGGTATGACAAGCGCGGCGGTGTAATCCTGTCCGCCCAGGTTACCGCGCAGAACCTGCCCAGGCTTTGCCAATAGCTGATCTAGCCAATTCTTGTCGAAAGTGATCTGTGTTGCCATTGCCTGTCCAATGCAAAGCCTGAATGTCTTAATCGTATCGGCAGTGAAGGCGATAGGCTTGAATTATCCTCAATTAATCAAAAGCTTATCTTTTCTGACGTTTTGCTGACAAAAGCCGTTTCGCAGTGTGTTTGGGCTTGTTTGGTGGGTGTGCGAGGCGTCCTGTCGCTCTGGGTTTTGAGCGAATTTTCCCCAGCAATGCCGCTCCAGGCTCGACCTCGTGGTATGTCCCTGGCGCAATATCTTCGATGGTCCAGTCGCCGATGGCATAACGAATTAGGCGCAAAGTAGGAAAACCTACCGCCGCCGTCATGCGTCTGACCTGGCGATTTCGACCCTCATCAATGACCAGGCGTAGCCACGATGTCGGGATGTCTTTGCGAAAACGAACCGGCGGATCACGCTCCCAGACCGTCGGTTCAGACATCAGATCTGCGGCAATTGCCCGCGCTGGTCCATCGTTAAGTTCGACGCCTGTTCGCAGCTTTTGGCAGGCAATTTCGTCAATTTCACGCTCAACCTGGACCCAATAAGTCTTGGCCAGTTTGTGCTTGGGGTGGCTGATCACATGCTGTAGCTGCCCGTCATCGGTGAGCAATAACAAGCCCTCGCTATCCCGGTCCAAACGCCCAGCCGGGTAAAACCCCTGAAGTGGAATGTAGTCCGCCAATGTCTTTCTTTTTTCACTATCAGTGAACTGACTAAGCACATCGAAAGGTTTGTTGAGTAATATGAGACGCGTCATACAGTGTATTTTAACCAGCAAATAAATACTTTATTTAATTAAAAAAAATCGAAAATAAAACATGCAATTCGGGGGTGTTAAGTGTATAATTCGCCATCTTTTTGACTTTCGGTTCTCGTCTGCAGTTATTCGAACACCCTAAGCATCCCCGTTTTCCCAGGAGTTATTAATGGCAGTTCCAGCATCCGCGATCTCCGGTTTTCGCGAGTTATCCCTTATTGAGCCGGTACTTAGAGCCCTCGACGATGTAGGCTATGAGTCCCCTTCACCTATCCAGGCGCGTACCATCCCTTTTATTTTGGATGGCCGAGATGTGCTGGGACAGGCCCAAACCGGAACCGGAAAAACTGCCGCTTTCGCGCTTCCTATTTTATCCCGAATTGATCTTAGTCAGACCAAGCCACAGGTGCTGGTGTTGGCGCCTACCCGCGAGCTGGCCATCCAGGTTGCAGAAGCCTTCCAGAAATACGCGGTGCATATGAAAGGTTTTCATGTGCTGCCAATTTATGGCGGTGCTGAATACGGTAGCCAGATTCGCGCCTTGAAGCGCGGGGTTCACGTCGTGGTAGGTACTCCCGGACGCGTCATGGATCACATGCGCAAAGGGACGTTGACGCTCGAAAACTTGTCCTGTCTGGTACTTGATGAGGCCGACGAGATGTTACGCATGGGTTTCATCGACGACGTCGAATGGGTATTGGAACAGACGCCTGAAGAGCGCCAGATTGCGCTGTTTTCGGCCACTATGCCCAAAGAGATTCGTCGCATTGCGCAAAAACACCTGGATCAGCCGGAAGAAATCACCATACAGGTCAAGACTTCTACCGCTGAAACCATACGCCAACGTTACTGGCCAGTCAGCGGCGTGCATAAGCTCGATGCGTTGACGCGTATCCTTGAAGTCGAGCCTTTCGACGGCATGATTATTTTTGTACGCACCAAGACCGAAACCGTGGAACTGGCTGAAAAACTGGAAGCGCGTGGTTTTGCTGCCGCTCCTCTCAATGGTGACATTCCGCAAAATCTGCGTGAACGCACTGTTGGCCAGCTCAAGGCGGGTAAGCTGGATATCCTGGTTGCCACCGATGTGGTTGCCCGTGGTCTGGACGTTGAGCGTATCAGCCATGTTATTAACTACGATATTCCTTACGATACTGAATCCTATGTACACCGCATTGGCCGTACTGGCCGCGCCGGTCGTAGTGGCGACGCGATCTTGTTTGTTGCACCACGTGAACGCAATTTGTTGCGCAATATCGAACGCGCCACACGTCAGAAAATCGAAGTGATGGAATTGCCAACCACTGAAGTTATCAATGACAAACGTGTGGGTGATTTTTTTCAACGCATCACCGATACCCTGGCGCTTGATGATTCGAATGAATATCTGTCGCTACTGGAAAAATACCAGAACGAACATAATATCCCGGCGCTGGAAGTGGCTGCCGCATTAGCCAAGCTGTTGTATGCAGACTCACCTTTGTTGTTGAAGAAGGATGCAAAACCGAAAGTCCATCATCAGGATTTCCGTGAACGTGGCAACGACAAGAACAAAGACCGCGGTCCGAAAAAAGATAAACGTCGTGATGCCCGTCGTGATGGCGATGTCGATATGGAATCTTTCCGTATCGAAGTCGGTACACGTCATAAGGTATCTCCTGGAAACATTGTTGGCGCGATTGCTAATGAAGCGGGTCTCGACAGTGAATTTATCGGGCGTATCAAGGTGTTTGAAGATCACAGTCTGGTGGATTTACCTGCCGGTATGCCGAATGATGTTTTTCAAACACTGAAGCGTGTTCGCGTTGTTAATCGACCGCTGAACATTAGTCGCGTCAAAGATAATCCTCGCCCAAACAAGGCTAAGAAAACGTATAAACCAAAGAAAGAAAGCGCTCGTTAGAGCGCTTTTTTTTTGTGGGTTGGTTGCGAATAAGTCTTGTCGCAACTTCAATCTCCTCTTCCCCTGAAATCAAACTTTACATACTATGGCGGGTGATTCCACTCACTTAGCAGGCAGGTATGTCCTCAAAACACCCTTCGATACGCGAAATGTTTTCCGGCTTGATCAAAGCGCCATCGGTCAGCAGCGTTAGCCCGGAATTTGACCAAACCAATCGTCCCGTTGTGGATTTACTCGCCAATTGGCTAGACGGTTTGGGTTTCGAAGTGGAAATTTTGCCCCTGCCAAAACAGCCACACAAAGCCAACTTGATTGCCACTCTGGGTAAAGGTCCGGGAGGACTGGTGCTGTCCGGGCATACGGATACGGTTCCCTTTGATGAACAACAATGGAGTGATGATCCATTCAAACTGGTAGAGCGGGATAATCGTTTTTATGGTTTAGGCATTGCCGATATGAAAGGCTTTTTCGCACTGGCGATAGAAGCGGCGGTGCAGTTTGATCCCAAGCGGTACAAACAGCCGCTGATTATTCTCGCCACCGCCGATGAAGAGAGTTCCATGGAAGGGGCCAAGATGCTGGTGGAACTAGGTCGCCCCAAAGCACGTTACGCGGTGATTGGTGAGCCGACAGGCTTGCGCCCGGTGAATATGCACAAAGGCATCATCATGGAATCGGTGCATGTGCATGGACATGCAGGGCATTCGAGCAACCCGGCGCTTGGGGCAAATGCGATTGAAGGCGTACACGACGTAATTAAATCGCTCCTGGATTGGCGTAGTCACTTACAGGAAAACAATATCGATCGCCGTTTCGAAGTACCCGTGCCGACACTCAATCTTGGTTTGATCAGTGGTGGCGACAACCCCAATCGCATTTGCTCTCACGCACAGGTGCATTTTGATCTGCGGATGTTGCCGGGGATGAGTATCGACTTGCTACGCCACGATATTGATAAGCAATTAGAAGTCTTGTTCAAGGATTCCAAGCTCAGTGCCTCAAGGGAAATCCTCAGCGACGGCACACCGCCTATGCACACACCTGTGGATTCACCTTTAGTCGGTGCGCTGGAAAAACTCACCGGTCACGCCAGCGAAGCCGTAGCCTTTTGCACCGAAGGTCCGTATTTGAATGAGATCGGCATGGATACGGTAATTATGGGGCCGGGGGATATTGCCCAGGCGCATCAGCCGGATGAGTATTTGGATGCGTCCCGCATTACACCGACGGTGGAAATTTTGAAGGGCTTGATACAGCAATTTTGTTTGACGGATAGAAATTAGTTTTCAATTCTTGCCTAAGGCTGTTTGGTGTTCGGTTTGTGGCATTTGTTTTAATATCTTATATAAACAATGAATTGCTATTGAATGTTAAAGTAAATAATAGCCAAATAAGCAGTTTCCCACATGGGTATGGGCATTGTCATACCCAAGCCCCCCTGGGTAGAATGGACCCATAAAAATCAAGGCTCAATGTGAGTTGCTTCACAAGCATTTCGCGGTTCTGCGGCACATAATGACGCAAGATCGAAATCGAAGGACAAAAACGGAATTGTTGACTATGGATATCAATGTCTTGACGCCATATTTACCGAAAACAAAGTTCTCACTCACTGTTCTGCCAGGGAAGGGTCGTTAAATGCCATTTACTCAGGATTCACGTTTACTGTCACTGACCACTCCCCTAGGAGCCAATGCCTTAATACCGGTATCTTTTTCAGGCGCTGAACACATCTCACAGCCCTTTGCCTTTACCCTGGAAATGATTTCGGAAGACAGCGCCATCAAGGCCAAAGACATCATTGGACAGGCGGTAGATGTGGGGATACGACTTGATGACGGCAGTCAACGCCAGTTCAACGGAATTGTCAGTCGCTTTGTTGCAGGCGAGCGGCATTCTTCAGGGTTGCGTAGCTATTTCGCAGAGCTGGTACCCTGGTTTCAGTTGTTAACGCTCTATAACGATTGTCGAATTTTTCAGGCCAAGAATGCCAAGGCGATTATCGAAGAAGTTTTTCAATCGCGCGGTTTCAGCGATTTCGAAATCAACACCACGCGTTCCTTTCGTGACCGTGAGTATACCGTTCAATATCGCGAATCTGATTTCGCATTCGTATGCCGATTGATGGAAGAAGAAGGGATTTACTATTTCTTCAAGCATGAGTCTGGTAAACACACCATGGTGTTAGGCGACGCCAATAGTACCTTCAGTGCCTGCCCGGAAGCCAATGCGCGTTATATCGAATCCGGTGCCAATGAAAACCATCTTTATGATTGGTCGCAACAGTTTGAATTAATCCCAGGTAAGTGGGTGCAACAGGATTACAACTTCACCAAGCCAAGTACGAATTTAATGACGAATACGTCAACGGTTGTTGACGCACCTGAGATCAAAGATTTCGAACAGTATGATTATCCTGGTTTGTACGCCGCTAAAGGTGATGGAGATGGCCTGACTCGTGTGCGAATGGAAGAGGAAGAGGCGCAATACAATATCGTTACGGCTGCCGGTAACTATCGTAGCTTTTGCGCTGGCGGAACGTTTACACTGGATGAACACAGTATCGATTCGGAAACCGGTAAGAGTTATCTCATTACTTCGATTTCCCATCACGCACGTGACAATAGCTTTGAGTTGAATCAGGGCGGCGGTCATCAGTACCAAAACAGTTTTCAGTGTATTCCCGATTCGGTTGTATTCCGTCCACGCAGTGTGACGCCAAAGCCGGTTGTTAAAGGTCCGCAAACTGCGCTTGTGGTTGGTCCTTCTGGCGAAGAGATCCACGTCGATGAATATGGTCGCATCAAGGTCCAGTTTCACTGGGACCGCGTTGGAGAGAAAAACGAAAACAGTTCCTGCTGGTTGCGCGTGTCGCAACAATGGGCGGGTAAAAAGTGGGGCGCGATTTTCACACCACGTATCGGACACGAAGTTATTGTCAGTTTTCTCGAGGGTGACCCGGATCAACCGATAGTCACTGGTAGCGTATACAATGCTGAGAACATGCCTCCGTATGATTTGCCTGCGAATAAAACCCAGAGCGGTTGGAAGACACGTTCAAGCAAAGATGGTGGAACCTCTAACTACAACGAGATTCGTTTCGAAGATAAGAAGGGTAGTGAAGAGCTGTATATTCACGCCGAGAAAGATCAGAACAATGTTGTTGAGAATGATGAGACTACCGAAGTCGGGAATGATCGGACTGAGAACGTCGCCAAGAATGAAACGATTACGATTGGTGATAATCGTACCGAGTCGGTAGGGAAGAATGAGAGTATTTCGATTGGGGAGAATCGGAGTGAGGATGTCGGTAAGAATGAAACCGTTAGCATCGGTGAAAACCAAACACTAAGCGTCGGCAAGAATCGCACGGTTGACGTTGGCAAAAACGAAACAATAAGCATTGGTGATAGCCAGACAATCTCTGTCGCTAAGGATCAAAACGAAGACATAGGTAAGGCGGTGTCTTTGACCATAGGTGACAAGCGTACTACCCAAGTTGGTAAGGACGACATGCTTGACGTTGGCAAGAAATACACCTTGGTTGCCGCCGATGAGATTACGCTGAAAACAGGCAAGGCCAGCATCGTCATGAAAAAAGACGGCACGATTACCATCAAGGGTAAAGACATCAAGATCGAAGGCACGGGTAAGATCAATGTCAAGGCATCTAAAGATGTGGTGCTCAAAGGCAGCAAGGTATTGGCAAACTAATGATGAAAGAAGACATACAACACGAAGCCCTGGTCGTGGAGCAAGAGGAAGCTCAGGAAACCGGCGTTTCTCTGGATGAATTGCTAAACGATTCAAATGTGCGATCTCAAATGAATCCCCTGCACGGTGTGTATACGCTACCTTTGTTTTTTGATGAAGAACACCAGATATTTTGTATTCAGCATCCCTACCGCGAAGACTACGCCATCCCTGTTGAGCGTACTACGGTACCGATCTCGATGAATGATGCAGGCAAAGAAGTTCTCATTGCCTTTAACGGTGGCGATATCTATCAACCCATTATTACCGGAAAAGTGCGCGCACTCACACCAGAGGTTGGCGAAGTAGACATGAGTCAGGAACAGGCTGTGAGTGTTGGCCTAGACAATCAGGAAAAGCTGGTATTCAAGGCTGACAAGGAAATCATATTACAGTGCGGAAAGTCGAGCATACATCTGACCCGCGCCGGAAAAGTCTTGATCCGTGGTGAATACATACTCAGCCGTTCCAGTGGCGTAAACAAAATTAGGGGCGGCTCGGTACAGCTGAATTAATCATGTTACAACTCAAGAACGAAAGCCCCTTTGCCCCCGCGATTACGCTCTTTGCCGATGAGAACGGTGTCGATGCCTTGTATGTCGTCATCAAGGCCACGTTTACCTATAACGGTGTGATTTCCATTGCCGAAGAACAAATACCTCCGCAAATGGAAGACGAGTTTTGGGGTGAGCCGGTAGAGTCGAGTATCAAGTATGCTTCGGAAATGCATCTCACTAAGCCGAGCACCGATATCATCGTCATCGGCCACGCCTATGCACCTCCGGGGAAGAAAGTGCAACAAATGGATTGCGGTATCAAGGTAGGTAACTATGCCAAGGCCTTGCGTGTGTTTGGTGACCGTTATTGGCAAGGCATGCAAATCAGTGAGCCTGAGCCCTTCGACAAAATGCCCTTGATTTATGAAAACGCCTTTGGTGGTGCCTACATCACTCATGAGAAAAACGACAAGGGAGAGAAGGTCGAGAAGCACATGCTGCATGAGATCAACCCCGTCGGACGCGGCTATCGCAAGCTTGGCAAGGAAGCGGTTAATGGCGAAAAGCTGCCCAATATTGAAGACCCGAGAAAGTTGATCAAACTTCCGGGCGATAAACCGCCACCAGCGGGAATGGGATTTCTTTCGCCAACCTGGAAGCCGCGTGTTGAATTCGCCGGCACCTATGACGAAGCCTGGCAAAAAAGTCGTGCGCCATATCTGCCGAAAGATTTTGATAATCGTTTTTTCAACGCCGCCGCGCCAGAGTTGACCTGTAAAGAATATCTCAAGGGTGGCGAGATGGTGATGATGATTGGTCTTTCGCCGGACGGTCCAAAAAAGTTTGCTCTACCAGTGGTGAATCTTGATTGTGCGGTAAAGATTGCCGGTGGCACCGAAAAACCAGACACCAATCTGGAAACAATCGTGTTCGAACCGGATGAATCACGATTCTGTATGACCTGGCGTGCAAAAGTCTCGTGCGATAAAAAGGCGCTGAAGATTAGTGAAGTTCGTGTGCAGGCTAACGTGGATGGAATGGAAACACCTAAGAAACACGATCACGAACACAAGCATGAGGCCGTCGCGTAATGGCACTACAGGCACCGACAAAACCTGTCTATCTCAAGGCCGCGGGCATCGTGACTCCGGTGGGTTTAACCACAGAACAAACAGCTGCCGCCGTACGTGCCGGAATCAGTGCCTATTACGAAAGTTCTGTTTACAACAAACGCTTTGAGCCCATGACCATGGCTTTGTTGCCTGAAGATGTAATACCTCCACTGGATGATGCGGTTGCAGGTGATGCCCCAGGTTTGACTTCGCGTCAGATTCGAATGATTCGTCTTGCACATATGGCATTTGATGATCTGGCAGGTAAGTTCGACAAGCTTGATGGTTTACCACTGATTTTGGCCGGTCCTGAAACATTACCGGAAATGAACGAAGCCTGTCATGAAGATATGATCAAACATATCGGTATGCAAACCGGTATTGGTTTTCACGAAGAACACAGCGCGTTAATACCTAAGGGCAGAGCGGCAGGCGTACGCGCCTTGTACTATGCCATGGCCTATGTCGAAGCGGGCTTGAGTCAGTACGCGATTGTGGGCGGCGTGGATAGTTGGTTAGATTTGTATTTGCTCGGTACGCTCGATATGCAAGACCGCATATTGGCAAATGGAGTGATGGATGGATTTGCGCCGGGTGAAGGTGCAGGCTTTCTGGTGATTTCAAGTCAACCTGAAACATTTCAGGAAAGTGGAAAACAAATTATGTTGTATCCGCCAGGGATCGCAAAAGAACCCGGACATCGTTTCAGTGACAAACCCTATCAGGGCGACGGGCTGGCGCAATCGGTTTCACTCGCATTACAAAACGCCGCTCTTCCGCCAGTCAAAACCATTATCGCCAGTCTTAACGGCGAAAACTTTGGTGCCAAGGAAATGGGTGTTGCGAGCACACGCAATAGTGGGCAACTTGACCCTGATTTAAAGCTAGAGCATCCAGCGGATAGTTTTGGTGATACAGGCGCGGCGTATTTTCCGGTTTCGATCGGATTGGCGGCGATGGGTTGTGTGAAGGAATATATGAAGGGACCGATTCTGAGTTATGCCTCATCAGAGGCACAGTATCGGGGAGCGACTTGTATTTCAGTAAACTAGATCAATAGTAAATCTGTGAAGCAGATTTCGATCAGCGACTATCCGAAATAAGGAAGATTTTTATGCCAGCCAAGGTTTTTGCAAACTTTAGAGGTGTCGTACACAAGGGAAGTGGGGGAATGAATATTACATTCCCCGATGTCTGCAAAACTCCAGCACCGCCTGCGGGGCCCATTCCGATACCTTATCCTAATATTGGAAAATCATCTGATACATCCAGTGGTACAAAGAAAGTAAAAGTGGATGGAAAGATGGCGATGGTCAAAGGAGCAAAATATTCGATGTCGACGGGTGATGAAGCAGGCTCTGTTGGCGGGGTCGTAAGTGGCAAGATAAAAGGTGAGTGTGAGTTTATGATGTATTCCTTCGACGTGAAAATGGAAGGAAAGAACGCATGCCGTATGGGTGATCCCTTGTTTCACAACAAAAAGAATATTATGGGGTGAATTATGCCAAATATGCTAGACGGTGCAGGCGGAAGTGCTTCAGCGTGTTCAAGTGATTGTCCCTTTTGTTCTGAACCAGATTTAAAAGGCTATAAAACAAAACATGGCGCTTTGAAAGACGAGAGAGCGTTAAGATCAAACATTCGTACAGACGCATTGGTAACTTCTGATTCAAAGGTTGGTAATATATTTCCGTTTTATGGCAGTGGAGACAGGACTGTTGGATGGAGAGCAAAACCTGGTGTTTTTGAAGATTTCGAAGTGAATTTCGCCGCAGCACCTCACCACATTATTCCAGGAAAGGCATCAATGGAACCGTCTACCCTTGAAAAATGGACATGCGCCGACAAAGGGGGAAAGATAAAGGAAGACATAGGTTACAATATCGATTGTGCAGAAAATGGTATATTTCTACCGCATCTCCCGGAAATCTATTTCACTCGTTATGTAAGCGGTACAAAAATAAAGATGTCTAAATATTATGGTCAGACATGGAAGGGACTAAGTGACACGTCGAAAGAGAGCATAGCTTACATTGCGATGGGGGAAACTCAACTTCAATTGCATTATACCGACCATGATGATCCTTACTATTATGTAGATCATGATGTGAACTATGACGATGAGTGCAAGGAAGAATGTAACGCTCTCGCTGACTTCATGAGTCTGAAATCAATTTTGGCAAAGTGCAAGGATGATGATGGGAAGCTAAATCCACCTTATAATCTAGTTGCAAGAATAAACACCAAATCGCGAGCTGTAAAAGGAAGAATAACGGGGTATCCAAAGAGGTGGACATCATGGATTTCGCCTTTGGCGCAGAAATATACAAATGATTTGATAGTCTCTGATTCACCTTTAAGCACCTTTAAGGGATTGATTCGTAGGGTAACCGATTAGTTGAGGTGGATATGTTTTACAGATTGGACTGGAAGGGTCAAGGAACGGACGAAAAGTTAGCAAATACGAAAAATTGCGTTGATGTTGATGTTCCATGGAGAATGGGAATTTTACTCCCTGACTCACTTGGTAAACCAATCGAGTGTTGGTTGCATGAAAAAAGAGGGGATGTCTTGCGTGATATTTTCTTGGTCGATATCCCCCTGTTTTCGAAGAAACTCATCGATATTCTAGAAAGCGAAGGCGTTGATAATTTGCAAAAATATCCAGCGGTGTTGCACGGAAAAAATGGCGAGCTATTTGAAAATTATTTTGCGGTTAACATTGTCGGAACAGTTTTATGTGCCGATTTAGGGAAGTCAACATATCTGCCAGATTCGGATCCTCCTCTAATGGAGTTTTCGAATTTAGTGATTGATTCCAGTCTTGTGCATTCCCAACAATTATTTAGATTGGGGGAGAATACTTTGTATATTATCGTGAATCAAAAACTAGGTGATAGGCTCTCTGGAGAGTCCCTTGTTGGCGTATTTCTCAATCAAATTGAGTCGTGAGTGAGTGTTTTGTGTTTTTCTTTAGTAGACTAATTCGTTGGTATGAAAAGCAGAAAATTATTTGTGAAACTTATCTGCAGCTATCGAGCACCGGAGTACAAAAGATACGGATGAATATTTCAGAATGACTACTCAACTTTCAAGGATTTTACCTGATATTCCTCAGCAGTACGCTGATGAAGTAGCCTTCCTTTGGCTTTATTGGCGAAACGCACAGAAGTCTGGGAAATACCAGTTAGGTGATCTTGCGGAATTGGAAGAGCGATTGGCCGCATGTATTGACGGCTTGCTAGATTTTGGCGATGCCGGTTGGTCGTGTTGCCAGGAGAATATGTCTTTCGAGGAACCTGGTGAGTTATTTTCGGCTGCCTTTGTTGCAATAGATTCGAGAGTGGTTGAGAGGTTGGATCAAGTTTTTGAAATTGCGGGTTCAAGCCAAACCCTCTTGGATGCAATTGTTGACACATTTATCTGGTTTCCGTTAGACGTTGTAGTTCCATTACTGCAAAAATATCTTCTTTCGGGTAGTCCACAATGCTTCTATGTTGCCATTTCTGCCTTCACAAACCATAGAAAAAACTCGCCTCAGTTGAGTAAGGCATTATCCGGTGCATTGGAATCTGAAGAAGAAGTATTACTATACATACGTGCCTTGTACTCTGGTGGTGAGTTTGGCGAATCAAGATTAAAACAACATATCGAAGCATTTCTGGAACATGACAATGAAGAGGCGAAGTTCGCCTCATCTTGGTCCGCTACTCGCTTTGGCTATCCAAAAGGTCTCGAGATTTTAAAGGAATTCATTTCTCACCCCGAATACCACGAAAAAGCCCTCCACTTCATCGTCATGCAAAAAGATACCAAAAACACAGCAGAACTCATCAAGGGACTTTTCGCAAACAAAGAAACTATGCGCATTGGTCTTAAGGCTCTCGGTTATCTGGGTAGCCCGAAAACAATTCCCCAAATCATCGAATTCATGAAAGAGCCAGAACTTGCACGTTGCGCCGGCGAAGCCTTTACCAATATCACCGGAATCGATATTGAACTCAACAAACTCGATGCCGAGTGGCCCGACGGTTTCGAAGCTGGCCCTACTGAAAACCCAGAAGACGAAGACGTCGCGATGGACCCCGATGAAGATCTACCATGGCCGGACTCGGAAAAAGTCGCTGCCTGGTGGGCCAAACAAGAAAATCAAGATAAATTCGCTGGTGCGCAATTCTATGTTTGCGGCAAACCTCGAAGCAAATCTGCATTCGAACACGTGCTGCGTTACGGAAACCAAAAGCAGCGGGCCTTTGCTGCGCATGCGCTAGGACTATACGAAAAGGATAAACCAATTTTTAATATCTATGCACCAGCAAAGCGCCAGATGCAGTTATTAGGATTGGAGTTTTGAGTAGTTCTAGCATTGGATCGTGCTAGATTTCATGTTGGCAAAACTCGATAATGATCTAGTCAAAATCTACGATTCTTCAGAACCGAATTCATGGTTTTGCGCGAACAATAGATTTAGCATGCTTTTAGCTTTATTCTGTGGCTCAATCTGCATAGTGTTCGCTATGGATGTGTCGCAGTAGAAATAAATTGCGAGTTCGTCTCATGTTCCGAAAACACTTGCAATGATGAGCGATGCTTTTACAATATTGCCAACAAAAAAATAATTTGGCCGTTGTAGGGATGGGTTGTTTGGGTGGTTATCAGATTGTTTGTTCAGTCACTGAAAGTTTTCGTTTCCTTCCGCTTAGGTAAGTTGAAATATATCAATCGAGATTAGGTGTTGTCTCGGACTCTAAATAGCAATAATTAATGATATGGAATTTTGTGTTCCTGGAGGGAGCAAATGTATCGCTTTAATGGAAATTTGAGCTTTGTATCGAAAGCTGTGACACGAACGACTAGAAAGCTGGCCGAATCTCAACGTAGCTATGTACAGCTGTTTGTAAAAGTCGCTGACAGGAACCTTTTAGAAAGCTGGCATAGAGAAGTACAGAGACCCTATATTAATCTAAAAAGAGAAAGAGCTGATCGGGGTTGGAATTGGCCAGGGATTATGACGCTCCAAGGTTCTGTTGCGGATAGATTGGGGCAGGAACCAGTATTTTATGCTGTTGGTCTTAAACGTGCAAATCGTTTCATACCGCTAGGCTTGGTGTTTCTCGCGAAAAACTACTATGCTTTATATGACAGCACTAAAAAAGGATGTTTTATTTGGTACGTAACGAGTGCGCCGGACGAGTTCTATAACAGCATTGGTATTCCTAGACAGCAAATTCCTTCAATTGGAAATATATTGGTAGACATCGGCATAACTGTTAGCTTTAACCAGTTAAAAAATGGCGTTGTTGGCTTGCATGCCTCGCCAAAGGGTAAGCCTGATTTAGTAGACTTTTATGGTCGTGTTTGTAAGCTTAAGCGACTTTCTTCACATATACCAATAGGGTTCTTAGGTTTGTCCAGAAGAAACGATGGCAGATATTTCTATTCAGATGAGCAAACAGGATTCAAACTAAGTTGCTCGCTTGATGGTCTCAGGTAGTAGAGGTGATGTAAGCATGGATGAAATACATACATTATTTGGTGAATATTTAGCTCATCGCTTAGAGGATGACCCTGAATTTCAGTCGTATGCTACGGATTTTCTTGGGTATATAGACAGTGGCGAACTTCCGCAGCGAGAAGATAGCCTTCATATGCTGCAGCATTTGATGTATGAGATGTTTAATGACCCGGATATGACTGATTATTTAGTAAATTTGGATGCCCATAAAGTGGAAGTGCCAAGCGCAATTGAAGAAACTCATCGAGATGTCGCTGTAGCCGAAATGGCTGACTAGGGGGAATTCTTAGAGTACATCTAAGTTTTTTGCTTTTTCCTACAGTTTTACCGAGCAAGCGCCGAAACGGTATTGCCTGTGGAATCAAGGAAGGAGCAAACAGTTGGACGTACTTAGAGACATAATGACCGCTTATCTTTGCGAAAGTAACTGTTTAAGTCACGATGAGTTACTGGAGATAAAGACCGACGAAGATCTAGTCAACCATATAAGCAGTAATCTGAGTGATGAATGTCTGCATGGATTGCAGCAAGCATTCGCCGATAAGCTAGCCGAAGGGCTCGATGATTCTTTCTTGAGTGAAGGAAATGTGGAACCGCTCGAATTGGAATTTCCTTTGTTTGATTCTCTGGTAGATGCGGAATTTAAGAAGTAGTTTGAATGGTTTACTGTCTCGATCTCTCGTCCGTTTAGTTAAATTCTATTTTATTTTACCCCTCCTCATCAACCTATAAGGATTCTGCAACAAATACGCTAACTTCCCACCCAACAAAAAGATCAACCACGACATCTGCACCCATACCATAAACAAAACCAGTATGGCCAGACCAGAGTAGATGGCGTGATAACGGGTGGTGGTGACGACAAAAGTAGCGAAGACCCAGCCGGCGGTTTTCCAGATAATACCGGCGACGACGGCGGCACTGGTAGCAGGAAACAATTTAACGCGGGTGTTGGGTAGCGCGACATAAACCAGCGCAAAAGCAAGGATACTGAGCACATAGGGTAAGAGTATCCCAATGACCTTGAGTAACATTGCTATCGGTTCTAGCTCGAAAATATCTTTGATCAAACCGAGATTCATCATGCCCGCCATCACACCAATGGCGGCCACCATGAACACCGGTGCAAACAGAATCACCGATAGATAATAACCAAAACGTTTAAAAATATTCCGTTGCGCTTCCACATGCCACATATTGTTGAGCGCGCTTTCGATACTGGAGATCAGCGACACGGCGGTATAAAAGAACACGATTATACCGGCGAAGCCTAGAATCTTGACATCAATGCGATCGACGAACTGCACGATGTCATTGCCCACCGACATACCGTTTTCACCCAGCGGGATCAAAAACTGCCACAGCAAAGGTTCCAACTCATATTGCACACCAAGTAGTTTTAATACTGAGACTGTAAGTGCAAGTAAAGGAACAATAGACAGCAGTGAGGTAAACGCCAGATGCCCTGCACGCACCGAAATCTCACCACTCATCAGGTCACGAAAAAGTGTATGTAGGACGCGGGCACCTAATACAAGTTTGCGTTGTATAGGCGCTAGTGTTGTCGCATCGACCTGCCACATTCGGTCAATTTGGTGGAAAATCAGATTTATAACGGGGATGGCCATATTTTATTTTTCCTGCTCAATCCCTTAGCAGATTCGAGATATTCTTTACTTGTGTCACCTGGTATGAGAAATCGACACTAACAAAATTCAAAATACCTATTAACCCGTGTTTTCGGATTTGTCATTTCCTTTTACTCAAATAGCAACGCATATCGTAAAAGGCAATTACCGATCAAAAGCACTTTACGCCTCGTTCGTCACCTCATAAGGCAGGGCTTCGATCTGTATCCCGGATGCGGAATTTTCCAAGGCCAATTTCGCACTCTCAGCGCTTTTGATTTGCAACACCGCCAATGCCTCGAAGCCACCGCTAGGCAAGGCAACCGCATCCACAATCTGCCCTACGCTTTGTGTATTGTCGCTTCCAACTTCGACGATATTGGTATTCGGCTGTGGCAGTGCATCGCCGTCTACATGAATGCGGTACATGCGCTTTTTCAACTTGCCCAGGTAATGCATGCGCGCCACGATTTCCTGCCCAGGGTAACAACCCTTGGTAAAACTCACACCGCCAATCGAATGCAGGTTCACCATTTGCGCGACAAACTCTTCGCGGGTACTTATATATATGTGTGGAATACCGGCTTCGATATCGAGGCGCTTCCATTCGTCTGAGGAAGCACCGCTCAATTGTTTGCCTAAAGACTCGCGATAGGGCGCAGCCGTGGCCTTGGTGCATATAATTTGAAAGCGATCGATGCTACCCGGAACGTGTACGATCAGACCGTTATCCCATTGCTTCACGCCATTCACTTCTGAAGGTGTGTCGTTAAACAAGGCCTGCAAAGCACTACGACAATCCGGCCCGGCAACACCTAAAACCGAAAAATTCTCACTCACATCGTCGAGTTTTACATCGGAACGCAACACAAACATACGCAGGCGTTTAATCGTCGGCTCGATGTTTTCGCGCGGCAATAACATTAAATAGGTTTCGCCAAACCGCATCAAACGAAAGCTGGCATACATGCGTCCCTTGGGGCTGTTATAGCTGCTGAGTTGGGAACTTTCCTCTGTAACATCTTTGACGTCATTACTAAACTGACCTTGTAAAAAGGTCTGCGCGTCGGCGCCACTTACCTGGATTAAGCCAAAATTCCCAAGATCACAAAGGATATTTGCATTCATATAGCCCACTCCATCAGAACGCTGGAATTGAATTCACCGCCAGCAGGAAACTAGAGCCGGCAATTGTACAATAAATCACACTAACGGTATCAATTTTGCTTTGAGCCTTTAGAAATAGACACTTACACCAACTGGCATTAAGATAGACCAACGAGATCGGACACTCATGATGAAATCAGGCGTGTATAAGGACAGACCCAGATACCTCAACCTGCTTAAAATCAAACTTCCCATCACCGGGATAGTTTCTATCACTCATCGTATTAGTGGAATTATGCTGATACTGAGTATTCCCTTTTGCGCCTATTTACTCGAAATGTCCCTGCACAATGCGGTGGGGTTTAACACGGTTACGCAACAACTCGCGCAACCGCTTACCAAAGTCATACTCGGTATAGGATTGTGGTCATTGGCGCACCACTTGTTTGCCGGTGTGCGTTTCCTGTTGTTTGATATTGATGTTGGTGTACGCAAACCTTCCGCGAGAATGGCGGCGTGGTTAGTCATCGTTTTTGACGTGGTAGCCTTGGTTGCGATTGCGGGGTGGTTGCTATGAGTTGGCGCGGTGGTGGAGTCAGAACCTTTGTCATGCAGCGATTAACCGCGGTGTATATCGCCATCTTCACCATATTTTTTGTGGTGCACATGGTCAGTGATGCGCCGGTCAATTACGATCAATGGCGTATGTGGATCGCAACGCCGTTGGTGAATATTGCCTTTTTGTGTTTCTGGTTATCAATTGGCATACATGGCTGGATAGGCGCGCGTGATGTGATTATGGATTACGTTGGTGACACCGGTACGCGCTTTTTGGCCTTGTCACTGGCGGGATTGTTTCTGGTATTTATGGTTCTCTGGTTGTTCAAGACTTTGATTATGGTGGGCGCGTAATGGATATACCACGTCGGCGTTTTGATGCATTAGTAATAGGCGCGGGTGGCGGTGGTTTGCGTGCCGCCTTGCAGTTGGCCAGAGGCGAGGCCAATGTGGCGGTGGTGTCTAAGGTGTTTCCCACCCGTTCGCATACGGTTGCGGCGCAAGGTGGTGTGAATGCTGCGCTGGCCAATGTCTTGCCTGACAACTGGCACTGGCACATGTACGACACCATCAAAGGCAGCGACTATCTCGCCGATCAGGACGCAGTGGAATATATGTGCCGCGCCGCCTCGCATCTGGTGTATGAGCTGGAACATTCCGGTGTACCGTTTTCACGCATGGACAACGGCAAGATTTATCAACGCCCCTTTGGTGGACAAAGCCAGAACTTTGGTGGAGCGCAGGCTGCGCGAACATGCGCGGCGGCCGACCGTACCGGGCATGCGATCCTGCATTCCCTGTATCAACAAAACATCAAGGCGCGCACCCATTTCTTCGACGAATTTTACGCCATCGATTTATTACGCGACGAACAAGGTTATATCCTGGGCGCGCTGGTCTTGGAAATCGAAACAGGCGAGCCATTAATAATAGAATCGAAAACCACGCTACTCGCCACCGGCGGTGCAGGGCGAATCTATCGCACCAATACCAATGCACGTATCAATACTGGTGACGGCATGGGCATGGCGCTGCGTGCGGGCATTCCATTAGAAGACATGGAGTTCTTTCAGTTTCACCCTACGGGTATTGCCGGTAAGGGTATGTTGATTACCGAGGGCGTGCGTGGTGAGGGCGGTTATCTGGTTAACCGTGACGGCGAACGCTTCATGGAGAAATATGCACCGAACGCCAAAGACCTCGCCAGTCGTGACGTGGTAAGTCGCGCGATTTATACCGAGGTGAAGGAAGGCCGCGGCGTAGGTAAGAATGCCGATCACGTCTTGTTGAAAGTCGATCACCTCGGTGCGGAAGTAATCAAGAAACGTCTACCCGGTATACGCGATATGGCGCGCACCTTTGCCGGTGTCGATCCGATTGAGGCGCCGATTCCGATTTACCCCACCGCCCATTACACCATGGGTGGCATACCAACAAATCGTTACGGACAGGTTGTGGTGCCGTACAAAACCGGCGAAGAGGAAATTCCCGGTCTCTACGCCGCAGGCGAGTGTGCCTGTGTGTCAGTACACGGCGCCAACCGTCTCGGTGGAAACTCTTTGTTAGACATCATCGTCTTCGGTCGCGCCGCCGGAAATCACATTCTGGAATTCCTAAAAAAGGAACGTCGTCATCGTCCATTAAATATGGAAAGCGTCGACAAGGCCGTGGCACGCCTGACCCGTTGGGATCAAAAAGGAGATGGTGAAAGCGTCGATTCACTGCGCAATGATTTGCAAACCGAAATGGAAAAACACTGTGGTGTGTTTCGCACACGGGAAATTCTCGAAGAGGGCGTGGACAAGATACGCGCCGTCAAAGCGCGTTTACCCGACGTGCGTTTGAAAGATCATAGTAAGGTTTTCAACACTGCACGTATCGAGGCCCTGGAACTGGAAAATCTGGTCGAAGTAGCCCTTGCCACAGTGCACTCGGCAGCCGTGCGCGAAGAGAGTCGCGGTGCCCATAGTCGGGTGGACTTTCCCGATCGCGACGACAAGAACTGGCTCAAACACACCCTGTATTTTATGGAAAACGAACGCATCGATTTTAAACCGGTAAACCTGAAACCTTTGAGTGTGGACAGTTTTCCGCCCAAGGAGAGGGTGTACTAGTTGGTGGTGTCCTCCGGTTGGGTAGCTAGTGCGAGAACAAGGCAAAACCAAACGACAAAGCGTAGTTTACAAATAGTAAATGAGCAATTCGAGTTTGTTTTTAACGTCCTTATCGCGCGCTAGATGACTTAAGCAAAGGATACGTAAAGTTTTGAAGAGCTTGTGCCGATTAGCCAGAGAGCCCCAATACGCGCGAGAAATTTATGAAATTTTCGATTTACCGATTCAATCCAGAGACTGACAGCAAGCCCTATGTGCAAGTCTATGAGCTCGATAACATCGGGCCGGATGCGATGGTGTTGGAATGTCTGTTGCGCATCAAGGCAGAGCAGGATGAGTCACTAACCTTTCGCCGCTCCTGTGGTGAGGGTGTGTGCGGCTCCGATGGCCTGAATATCAATGGTAAGAATCGTCTCGCTTGTATTACTCCAGTAGCTTCGCTCAAGAGCAAGCACATCACGATTAACCCTTTGCCGGGCCAACCGGTGATCCGCGATCTCGTCGTCGATCTGAGTAATTTCTTTCACCAATATCGTTCGGTGAAACCGTATCTGATTACCCACGATCAGGAGCCAGAAGTCGAGCGCCTGCAATCGCCGGAAGATCGGGAAAAACTCGATGGCATGTATGAGTGTATTCTGTGCGCCTGTTGTTCGACCTCGTGCCCCTCATTCTGGTGGAACCCTGAGCGCTTTCGTGGACCGGCAGCTTTACTGCAAGCTGCACGTTTTCTCGAAGACAGTCGCGACCAGGCCACGGCCGAAAGACTACAGGAACTCGACGGCCCGTATCGCGTCTTTCGCTGTCATACGATTATGAATTGTACCGATGTCTGCCCCAAGGGTTTGAACCCGAGCAAGGCGATAGGCGACATCAAAAAGAAAATGGTCAAACACACGATATAGCCAAATGGACATACTCGAAGAGCTACAGAATTCACGTGTAAAGAAAGGCCCGCTGTCTCGCGGTGAGTTGCGCTGGGCCTGTCGTCGTGGGATGTTGGAGCTGGATATCCTCATGGGCGACTTCTTTGACAGACACTATGACGAATTAAACGAACACGATCAGCAATTGTTTCAGCAGTTGTTAAGATTTCCCGATCAGGATTTACACGCATTTTTTCTCGGCAACGAAGAACCACAACAAAGAGAACTAATTCGTGTCATCGACATCGTACGAGCGGCCGCTTCGGCTTAATCCACAGGTTTCATTTTTATTGTTAGCCATAATTGCTGCGATACATATCGCGGCAGTCGTAGTGGTATTTATACTGCCGATGCCAATACTACTGAAAGCCTTATTCGCACCGCTGATAATTCTGGCAGGGGTTTACGTGTTACGTCGTCGGGTGTTATTCCTTGATCGCCAGTCGATCAAGAATATTGTCCATCACATGCACGGCGACTGGTATTTGGAGTTGCGTGACGGACAACAGTATCGCGCCGAGTTAAGGAACGACACCTTCGTCAGTCGCTGGCTAATCGTATTGAATTTCCGCGCAGACAACGGCAAGTCGTATAGCCTACCCATTATCCCCGGCGTGCTCGACCAAGAAAGTTGTCGACAATTACGCGTGCGCTTGTTGCTCGATCGTCAGGCCTGATCAGGCAATCGCCTCGTCCCGCTCTAAGGGCACATAGTTCGGCGGAATCAACACCGTATCCTGTTTCAAGGCATTATTCGTTTCCGGAAAATCCAGGGTGTAATGCAGGCCGCGACTCTCACGCCGCGCCATCGCCGAATCGACAATTAATTCCGCCACCATCACCAGATTACGCAGTTCCAACAAGTCACCTGTAACACGGAAATTACCATAGTAATCGGCGATTTCCTGTTTGAGTAATTGGATGCGGCGTTTGGCTCGTTCCAGGCGTTTAGTGGTACGCACGATACCGACGTAGTCCCACATAAAATGGCGCAACTCATTCCAGTTGTGCGATACCACGACCTCTTCATCCGAATCGGTCACGCGGCTTTCATCCCAGCGTGGCAGCGATCGCGGCAGAGGCACGTTTTTCAGATTGGCGTTGATTTGCTTTGCCGCCTCGAAGGCAAACACGATGCACTCCAGCAGGGAATTACTCGCCATGCGATTCGCGCCATGCAAGCCAGTAAAGGCCACTTCACCGACGGCGAACAGATTCTCCACATCGGTTTGGGCGTGGGCATCGGTCATCACGCCGCCACAGGTATAGTGCGCCGCAGGTACCACGGGCAGCGGCTCTTTAGTCATGTCGTAACCAAATTCGAGACAGCGTTCGTAGATGGTCGGGAAGTGTTTCTTGATGAAATCGGCGGATTTGTAGCTGATGTCGAGCAGCAAATAGTCGGCACCGAGGCGCTTCATCTCGTGGTCGATGGCGCGGGCGACGATATCACGCGGGGCGAGTTCACCGCGGGGGTCGAAGCGCTGCATGAAGCGCGTACCGTCGGGTAATAGTAGCTTACCCCCTTCACCACGTACCGCCTCAGAAATCAAAAACGATTTGGCCTGCGGGTGATAGAGACAGGTCGGGTGGAACTGGATAAATTCCATATTGGCCACGCGACAGCCAGCACGCCAGGCGATGGCAATGCCGTCACCGGTGGAGACGTCGGGATTACTGGTATACAGGTAAACCTTGCTCGCGCCACCTGTTGCCAGCGCAGTAAAGCGGGCGCTGAATTCCACTACCTGACCGGCCTTGCGATTAAATACATAGGCGCCGAGGCAGCGGTTGCCACTTTGGCCGATCTTTTGAGTGGTAATCAAATCAACGACCAGGTGGTCTTCAAAGATATCGATATTGGAACGGTTATGTGCCTGCTCGAGTAGCGAGGTCTCCATTTCCTGGCCGGTCTTATCGGCGGCGTGCAGGATGCGGCGGTGACTGTGTCCACCCTCTTTGGTCAGGTGAAAGCTGCTGTCATCGCCAGCGGTAGGCGTAAAACGCACACCGTGATCGAGTAAAAACTGGATCGCCTGCGGTGCCTGTTCGATGGTTTGTCTTACGCTATCCGCATGACACAGACCGGCACCCGCATCCATGGTGTCAGCGACGTGGGAATCGAAGGAATCCTTGGGGTCGAAGACCGCCGATATCCCGCCCTGCGCATAGAGTGTCGATCCCTCGCTGGCGTTGGACTTAGCGAACACCGCGATACGCGCCTCGCTGCTAATACTCAGGGCCAGACTTAATCCAGCAGCACCGGAGCCGATCACAAGAACATCATATTTATATTGATTTATCATTGATTAACAATCGCCTGTATGTCGTAATATCACCTGGAGAAAGCTCGGTGGAATGGACTCGATTTTATATCATGGTTTCCTTATTGAGCTTGCCCGGCAGGCGACCTAATTTGGTGATCTGCCGTTGAAAAGTGTTTGATTGGCCCATATAAACACACTTGGGTTGAACTTTTTGGCAATTTTATAACAAATAAAGAAACTATATTAGATGCGAGTGGTCTATGAGTACGGCAAACGGAGTTGCCTCGCAAGACGTGGAGAAGTCCCGAATGAGTGAAGGGGCTATCGACCAGGAATTGGTCGAACGCGTAAAGCGAGGTGATAAAAAAGCATTCGATCTACTGGTGTTGAAGTACCAGCACAAGATCGTGAAGCTGATTTCACGCTATGTTTACGATCAGGAAGAGGTCTACGACGTAGCGCAGGATGCGTTCATCAAGGCATATCGTGCCTTGCCACGTTTCCGCGGCGATAGTGCTTTTTATACCTGGCTATACAGAATCGCGATCAACACGGCAAAGAATTATCTAGTGTCTCAAGGACGGAGGCCACCGGAGAGCGATATCGATGCAGAAGAAGCAGAACAATACGATGTCGGGAGTAGTCTGAGGGAGATAGGAACGCCAGAGCATATGATTCTCAAGGACGAGATCGAAGATGTCGTTTATAGAGCAATAGAGAATCTGCCTGAAGATTTGCGCACAGCGATTACCTTACGTGAGATGGAAGGTATGAGCTATGAGGAGATTGCAGAAGCAATGGATTGTCCGGTCGGAACGGTACGTTCCCGAATTTTCCGGGCGAGAGAGGCTATCGATAAGAAGCTGGCGCCATTGCTTGATTGATCTCGGTCTTCGGGCGTTGCATGAAGCGAAAAAAGTAACAACCCAGGTATAGGTGATTGGACTATGTCGAACTTCGATGAAAAGATTTCATGTCTTTTTGATGACGAAACAAACCCCGCTGAGCGTGAGCAGCTCATTAAATTACTCAAACAACGTGGCGAATATCAGGATAAATGGGGTCGCTACGGCCTTATTCAAGAGGCGCTTAAACGAAATCTCCCCGATAACCCCAAACATGATTTATTCAGCCGCGTCAGCGCTGCCCTCGAATCCGAACCGGTCCTGTTAATACCCGGAAACGACAAAGTCACCGATAAAACCCCGAAAACAGACTATGATGACGTCGCGACGCCTGCGGTAGCAGTCAATAGCCGTCGATTTGCGATGCCAAATTTTGGCTGGGCGGCGGCCGCTGCGGTGGCCATGTTTGTGGTGGTGGGCACCGTCACCATGAATAGCCAGACTCAGGAGCCAGGGGCGGAATTAATGGTACAGCATCAAGTGAATAAACAAGCCATTCCCGCATCGCAAACCCTGAATATCCCCGCTGAACCCGTCTTTATCACTGCAACTCAAGGTAACACCTTCTCGATTCCCCAGATTATGCCCAGCCCCGAACAATGGGAGCGTATCGACCAGATTGGCGGCGTAAAGTGGGACACCTATATACAGGAACACAGTGAGACCGCCACCCAAAATGGTGTGCAACCCGGTGTGGTTCCCTTTGCCCGTACGGTTAACTTTGGGGAAAACGGCCAACGTCAATGAGGCGTGTCGACCTCTGGCGTCTGACCTGTCTGCTGAACCTGTTTTCCTCGGCTGCCTCGACGGCGGAAACGTCCGTCGAGGGGCTGAAACAATTTCTCGATAAAGCGAAAAAACAAATATTGCTATGGCTGGATGCCGTAGGGGTTTCGCGTGGCGTGGAGGCGCTAGTGCGTCAATACGAGGATAGTGGAATTGTCACACGGCGAGTGGTATTGTCTGACGGCATCAGCACACATGACGGCGCGATCAGTGGTTGTAGTTTTGTAAACGGTGATATTCGCATCACCGACATGGCGCCGGTTACCGTGCAGCGTATCGCACCGTCCTTACCTTTATAGTGATTCGTAGACAGGAACAGTCGTGATCGAAGAAAAGGCTATCGTTACCGCAGTTGAAGGCGAGTATGCGTGGGTGGAACACCAGCGCCAGACTGCTTGCGGCAGTTGCTCAGCGAGCACCGGTTGTGGCACCCAGGCCTTGTCCAAGATCTGGGGCGATAAGCGTAATCGGGTACGTGTCTTGAATAATATCGGTGCGCGTGTCGGCGAGGAGATTGTGCTTGGGCTCGAAGAGGGGGCTTTGGTAAAAGGCTCGCTGGCCTTGTATTTTGTGCCTTTGCTCGGTTTGTTTCTCGGTGCGGCGGCAGGTGGCGGAATCTGTTCGATCCTGCGTATCGAGTTTACCGATGCGATACAGATAGTATTTGGGCTGATCGGTTTGGTCTTAGGTCTGGCGTGGGCGCGACGATTTTCGCGTAGTATCGAAAATGATAGTCGCTATCAGGCCGTAGCCTTACGCCGGGTCGCGCCTGAAGTACGGTTCGTCAGCGCAATTCCCTCCGAACCAAGTTGTCACAAGTGAATCTAACTAACAAGAATTGAATACCCCTGATGGAGTTTTTTGAATGAGGCAGAACAGATTGGTATCCGGCGCAGCGGCCCGGTGGTTTTTATGCGCATTGTTTTTCATGTTTACAACGTCAGCGTTCGCCGGACTGCGTGATAATCTTCCGGATTTTACCCAGCTAGTCGAGAAGACCAGCCCCGCCGTGGTCAATATCAGTACCGTACAGAAAAAAGCGCCCAAAGCGCATATGCGTCGTCCGCAACAGATGCCAGAAGAAGGTCCGTTTGGCGAATGGTTTAAACACTTTTTTGGTGAAGAGGGTGAAGGCTTTGGTGGACCCGGTGGCCCAGAGCGCGATTCGCAATCACTCGGTTCCGGTTTTATCCTTTCCGCCGATGGCTATGTGCTCACCAATAATCACGTCATCGAAGACGCCGATGAAATCATCGTACGCTTGAATGACAGACGCGAATTAAATGCCGAAGTAATCGGACGCGATGAGCGCAGTGATCTGGCCTTATTAAAAGTTAAGGCGACCGATTTGCCGGTGGTGAATATCGGCAAGTCCAAAGAATTGAAAGTCGGTGAATGGGTGCTCGCCATCGGTTCACCGTTTGGTTTTGATTACTCGGTAACGTCCGGTATTGTCAGTGCCAAAGGGCGTTCACTACCAAAAGAAAACTATGTGCCGTTCATCCAGACCGACGTCGCAATCAACCCCGGTAACTCCGGCGGCCCCTTGTTTAATCTTGATGGAGAAGTCGTCGGAATCAACTCGCAGATATACAGCCGCACCGGTGGTTATATGGGTGTGTCATTTGCGATCCCCATCGACGTGGCGATGAATGTCGTCGAACAGCTCAAGAACAAAGGTAAAGTGATTCGTGGTTGGTTAGGCGTGTTGATACAAGACGTCACCCGTGAACTTGCCGAATCCTTCGGCATGGACAAACCACACGGCGCACTCGTTGCGCGCGTATTACCGGACAGCCCGGCGCAAGATGCGAAGTTTGAAGTCGGCGATATCATCGTGCGCTTTAATGGTCGCGAGATCGATCACTCTTCGGATTTGCCACCGATTGTTGGTATCACACCGATCGATAAGAGCGTTCCGGTAGACATAATTCGTGATGGCAAGAAGAAAAAGCTGATGGTGAAGATCGGTGAATTGCCCGCGGAAGACGATGTGAAGATTGCCAGCGGTAACGGCAATACCAAGTCCAAGCGTATTGCCGTGGAAGTAACCGCGATCACCGATGAACAGCGCGAACGTCTCGAATTAAACGATAAAGGCGGCGTGTTGGTGAAGGAAGTTCAACAAGGTCCAGCACACGACGCCGGTATTCGTCGCGGCGACGTGATCCTGACCATTAATAACGTCGACATCAAAGACGCCAAACATTTCACCGAAGTGGTGGAAAAACTCCCCGAAGGCAAGTCTGTACCGGTGCTCGTACACCGCCGCGGCAGCCCGATCTTTTTGGCGATGAAGGTTGAGGATTAATTGATTTTACATGGGGCCCGATACGGGCCCCATGACTTTTAAATATTTCTTCAAGCGCTGTTCTGTTCAAAATCAGGATAAGCAATCAAAGTGAAGTTTTTCTAATTTAAACCGATAACTTGTGTTACTACAGTAACCATAATATTGAAGTTCGGTTAATTTTCCTGCTCTTAGCTAATACATCAAATGTGTTGCTGGTCTAAAAACACTGAAAGGAAATCTGTAAATTCGGTCGCACTCGAGAAATTAGGTTTAGCGAGATGAGTAATCGAAATTTTCTAAAAAATATTTCTATAGTTTACCTCTTTGTATTTTCTTCTTTTGCAGTTCTTCTAACAAAGCCGAACGTATGAAGGATAGGGATGAGTTTGAGATTAGGATTGATGACTAGACGGCGATACAATTGCGTTGTTTATATTATGTCAGTAATAAAAAAACTATTCACGTCTTTCCTTCTTTGCTTTTTGTGTGTTGCTAATATCTACGCAGAAACTTTAAGAGATCCACGTTTTCGAGATGAAGATATATCAATGGCAATCATAAGTTCGTCATATAAACAATTGCCAGACGGTATGTATGAATATCTTTTTAATATTGAAAGTCCCGAGTTAAATAAAGGTACTATTGCACATTTTTCTTTGGATGTTTCATGTAATACAACATTTTCTCCCACAGTATTTTCGGAACCGCCAATTGGAAATTTTTTTACTAATGACAGTTCCGACGGTTTGCACTTGCCGTTACAGGCGTACGGTGTGATGTACTATACATACGGAATGGGCATAACGGGTGATAACCGATTAGTATGGGGTGTAGGAATTGAACCTGGGAAAAAGGCAATTGGATATCGAGTTTTGTCGCCGGTTCGTCCGGGAAAAATTCGCTATATATTGGAGCCAAGAATGGATGTTGATGGTTGGGATTATCACACGTATTCGGTAGAAACCGACGAAGTTCCCGACCTGCCAGATTTTGTAACAACAGGGATAGTAGATGGACCCGTATGTCCAGGTAATAGTGATATGTTTTCAGGTAGTAACTACAAGCGAAGCGAGCCTTCACGGATAAACAATCTTCTACGATACTCTGAACCATCAAAAGACCGATTCCACGTAAAAAATGGCACGAAAGAAGTAAAGTTTACTATCCACTATAGTGAAGAAATGGATCCAAAAACATTCAATGTAGAACCTGGCTATATAAAGCACTTTTTCAATCCTGTACCTGGAATATCACAGACCGTCATGTTGCCACTAAAAATGAATGGAAAAGACAGTAAGAAGGCCAAGTTCAAATTCGAGGCGCGGATGATCGGTGTGGCGACAGGCAAAGATAAAACCAAGGCCGATCGTATGAAGGATAAGGATGAGTTTGAGATTCGAATTGACGACTAAGCAGGGTTACGCCGAAAGCCACCTGAGGTGACAGTCAATGACTATGAAATTATTAATAATGTGGTTCTTCGGGGTTTGTTCCCTTCTTGTTTCGTCTTTGGCAGTATCACAAACGCTTAAAGACCCGAAAGAACGCGATGAAGACTTATCGAATACAGTAGTCAGGGTAAAGGTAAATTCACTTCCTGATGGGAATTTTGAGTACATTTACGATGTTGAGAGTCCTGAACTAAACAAGGGTGAGATTGACACGTTTACATTGGATATTGGATGTGATCATTCTTTCTCTGGCGTGGTATTTTCAGAAAGTCCTAGCAGGATGTTTAGAAGTATGAGCCAGGATGGAAAGCACGTTCCTATACAAGCCTACGGGGTGATGTATCATACCTATGCTTTAGCAGTTAATGCATACAATGAGATGGTGTGGGGAGTGGAAATTAAGCCTGGACAAAATGCGCTTGGATATCGTGTCATTTCTTCTGTAGGACCTGGCAATATTACATATAAATTAAAGCCGATCATGGAGCCCAATGGTTGGAACTTCGATTTGTATCCAGAAGATGACCCGTTAGTGCCAACAGTAGATGACTTTATAGTAACGGGAACGGTAGTTGGGCCTAAGTGCCCCAGTCATGTAGAACAATTTCTAGGAACCAATAAGAATCACAAAGAACCAGAAGATGTGAACGAACTCCTAAGCTATTCATCACCTCTCAAAGATCGTTTCCATGTCAAGAAGGGTACGAAAGAGATAGAGCTTACTGTTCACTATAGTGAAAAAATGGACCCAAAAACATTCAATGCAGAACCAGGTTATATAAAACACTTTTTCAATCCTGTACCTGGAACATCACAGACCGTCATGTTGCCGCTAAAAAAGAATGGAAAAGACAGTAAGAAAGCCAAATTCAAATTTGAGGCACGAATGATCGGTGTGGCGACGGGCAAAGACAAGACCAAGGCCGATCGTATGAAGGATATGGACGAGTTTGAGATTCGAATTGATGACTAGGTGGCTTATCCGAAGTTCGAAAGGGTGGCTGGCGGAACGAGGTAGAACGAATCTAGGCGCTAGAATTTAACACTTTGAGTATTAAAGCGTTTTTCTGGCATAGTCTTCCCCTACCATTTTTTGTTATGATGGCCGCTCATAAGCAGGCAAAAAAGAGCAAGAATATGCAGGCCGGCGAATATTCCGCTATCGGTTTCAACGACATCCATGATCTCACACCTCATGTCTTTCTATATGAGTGGCAGGTTTGCGAGCACATCACGCAGCTGCGCTGGTTGCTTGAGTCGATTGGTCATCAAGATTTAGAGGGTAAGAGCGACGAGGCACTGGCCGAAATCGCCATCAGCAGTCTGCAACAATGCCTGCTGTATATCGCTGCTCAGCCCGGTGTTGAACAGCCCTTGCACCAATGGCTGGTTAGTAGTGCCGACTTTGCTGGGATGCAGTTCAACGCCCAGGCAATGATTGCGGCAGCGAAAGAGGCAGAACAGCGTCCGCCACCCCCGGTGGCTGACAAGCAACCACGCATTGCTCACCTGCGCTGGAGCGAATCACGCAAACCCTTGGGCATGCCGGTGAACCTGATATTTTCCGCGCAGAATTTTGTGGCCGGTGATGTAGCAACGGTGACGATTTATCAAACACCGAAGAACGGCGAGAAACAAAAACTCACCACCCTCGAACACACACTAATGCGCGCGAGTGAATCCTGCTCGCTGACCTGGCATGTGCAAGCATTGACCAATGGTGATGATGTGTTGTGCGAACAGCCGCCGGAAAATCTCGTGCCGGTGTATTTTGTATTTGTGGTGGAGATAAACGGGCAATGTTCCGAAGTTTCCGACCCGCTGTATACCAGTACCTATTTCGAATACACGATTATAGGACCGCATGAATTACCCATATGCGTGGACGATTCCAGCGCGACCTTGCACGACAAGGGTAAACAACAACACAAACGCTGGCGCGACCAAGGCACAGATTTTGTACGCGTACCGCTACACGAATCCAAGATCGAATCCTGGTATGAGATACACAAGACACAATTGTGTGATGCCGAAGACAATGTGCTGGCAGAACAACAACACCCCATAGGCTTTGAAACGCCGTTTATCCTACCCGTCAGTTGTAAATCGCACTATCGTGTAAAAAGCCAGGCATTGTTCCCACAAGTCATCGTCAATCTGCGTGAAGATGCGAGCAAGGGCGACCCGAATCGACGACATCTATTGAGCGATGCCGAGATCGAATATTTTAAGGCGAATGGCAATAACGCGACGGTGTTTGTGCATGGGTTTAATGTGAAGTACGGTGTTTCCGCTCGTCAGGTGGAGAGTGTAGAGATCAAGAAGGAAAGTTATACCAGTCACAAAGATGGTTATAGTGTTGATCTGGGATATCGGATTAATGTTCGTCATGCGGGTAAACAAGCTAGAACGACCTGTATCGATCAACAATATTTATCGGAGCATTTTCATCCCGATTTTGCGAAAGATGAAATCTATTGGCAAATAGACGATGACCAAATCAACGGATCGGCCGCGCACAGTTGGTTTGTACATATGGAGCACGAACTGAATCTGGCGGCCAATGGAGGAGATGAGATTGACTGGGATAAGTATACTCGGATCATCAACGTGGCCTGGTCGGGTGACGTAAACCCGGTTGAGTATATTGAAGCGGAGTTTCGTGCGACTTCAGCAGGAGTCAGGCTAAGTTTGTTGTTGGAACAATTAGTCTCGGAAGGCATTCGCATCAATATTATTGCCCACAGTCTCGCCAACCGAGTTGTTTTGACCGCGTTCAATTTACTAGGCGAAAAAGGCATAGAGGAAAAAATCGACCACCACTTTATGTGGCAGCCCGCGGTACCGGATACCGTGTTGTCGAATGATCCCGAAGCAGACAGCAGCGTATTACGCAATTGGAAGATGATTCACGCCCACAAGGCGGCGAAAAAATTTGTAGTACTTTATACTGCGCATGATAATGTGCTAGGTGGTCACCCCGCAGGCGGATTCAAAGAAGACATTACCGGTGGTAATGACCATTTGATCAAACTGGAAGAAGCGCTAGGCGGACAATTAAGTGGTGCATATACAATCGCAACAATTATCGGGATACCCGGTGGGCGATTCTTCATGCCCTGGCATCGTGCCGATCGCAACCAACGAAGAATTCAAAACCTGCTAAGCGATCACGGTAAGCAGGTGAGCGAGGAGTTGAAGGAGGCATTGAAACGATACGAAGACGGCATTCCGATGGATGAGTTGAAACCGCATTGGTATGATATTCTGTGTTCGTATTTTTATCAGCGCCGGGTAGAAGGAAGGGTGTTAGATGATCTGATAACGATTCGGAATGAGCTGGAAGAGAAGGGAATTGAGGTCAAAAAGCCTCGGCCGGCGTTGGGGTGGGCTGGGATAAAGAATGCTGTCGATATTGATGAAAGTATCAGGGCTATGTTTCTCGCCGGAAAGATTATTGAGGTTGATCAGGGAAAGTGGTTGTATTCGCATTCGGGGATGAAAATTCCTACGAAGGATTTGCGTGAATATGTCTATCGTAACGAAATTCTAGACCGGATGAAAATACAATCAGGATTCGGAACGTATTGATTGAAATGAATAGGGTATTCGCAACAATAGTTATTTTGTTGGTTTTTCTTGGATGTCAGGAATTCTCTCCATTTGATGGCAAAACAACCCCTGTTGTCACATTACATGTTTCGGAAAATGGAAATACCGTAATTAGTACACATATTTCTAATGAGTTGGTGGTGTGGGATTTATCAAATAAAAATAAAAATGTTCAGTCCACAGAAGCAAATATCTATAGTGCTTATGTGACAAAAAAAGGCGATTTTTATTTATGGCAGGATCTTCAAAACACGGTTTTTGTCAATAGCCTTGGTCAAGGCGTAGTCAAAAAATTCAAACATTTTCCCGTGTACGGGCATTGGATTTCAAATGATTTGGGAAAATATGTTTCATTGGATATCGATTGGTCCCTAAATATAAATTATGGAAACAAAGTAGAGAAAATATACTCTGGCGACAAGAACAGTTTTCTGGGCGCTCATAAATTATTGAATTTTTCTGCATCAAGAAGCGAGGAAATTTTTCTTACCTCTGGTTATGGCTATGATTGGACTCCCGATCCCCGACGATCTGAAAAGGCAAACCTAGATGCTATGCGATTATCATATAAAGGCGTCGTTCTTTGGGATGCATCGATAAAAAAGGAGATCACTAGATTACCCGGCAACGCCGCCAAAACCCACGCTACCCTCAGCCCAGACGGAAAATTCGTCGTTAGCGGCGACGAAAACGCCAGAGTATTTTTATGGGACGTTAATAATCCAAAAACACCTCTCAGAATGGCCAGTCTATTTCACGGGACTGTCATCAATCCAAATGAGCACTACACAAAATACAAGTGGGATAAAACAGGGCTTATCCAACCGCCTAAAGACTACTCTGGTGAACGTGTCATTACCGTCAAATTCATCAGCAATAAACACTTCCTCCGCTTCGGCCACGATAACCACTACGCAGTTCTCTACGAGATCGGCAACCCACTCCCACTAAAATACTTGGAGTTAGGAACGGACCCTTATCCCTGCGTATCAGACTACTCTCGCAACGCCTGCATCGACACCGCCCCCGACGTCGGTATCTTGGTCATGGGCCAACGTGACGGCGGCGGGATTAACGTCTACCAGTTCGACAAGGAAAAACTTAGCCTGGAAAAGGTTTGGGTGACGAACTAATTGGGTTTGAGTTGCTGATCTAGAGAGTGATTGCTGTGTTACGCTAAGTCATGCCATGTGGTTTACTCGACTTAGTTGCCCAGGTATAAACTCGCTCTTTATTATAACTTGATGCTGAGTTCTCGAATGGGGCATGGTTTGCTGAAACCCGTTCGTGAAACCACAGACACATCTATCGGCCAGGACTTTGCACATAAAGCATATGTGCTAAACTTGCCTCTTGAAAACTACTTTCCAGACAGATTATGGATATTTCAGCGAAACTCGAATTAGTCAAAAATGCCCTGGTGGATCGCTTCGGGGCGGATCTTGTCGCGATATATTTGTTTGGGTCGACAGCACAGGGACTAGATAATCAGTACAGCGATATGGATATCGGGTTTTTGAGTCGCGCTAGAATTGCACCTAAAGATGTCTGGGAAATTGGGCAGGAACTTGCGGTTACTCTGAAGCAGAACGTCGATTTGATCGAGCTTAAAAATGCGTCAACAGTAATGCGTATGCAGATTGCCGGCGAGGGTAAACGAATCTATTGCAGTGATGAAATAGCCTGCGAAAATTTCGAGGATTACATCTTTTCATCCTATGCGCGTCTGAATGAAGAGCGAAAGGATATAATCGCGGATATCAAGAAGCGTGGAAGTGTTTATGGTCGATGATGTTTTGTTGAATAAGGCAGAGAGCATCGAGCGCTGCCTGAAGCGAATCGCCGAAGAATACGTGGGACACGAATCTGAGTTGCGCACAAACTTTAGCCGCCAGGACGCGATCATACTCAATCTTCAGCGCCTGTGTGAGTCCTCGATAGATGCGGCTATGCACATTGTGCGCAAGGAGAAATTGGGTATTCCACAAGAGAGCCGGGAAGCCTTTGAAATGCTCGAGAAGCATGGTCTGCTCAATCCCTCGTTGTCGGATCAATTGAATTATATGACTAGATTTTGGATTGTCGCAGTTCATGACTACCAAAAGCTCAATCTGGATGTGGTTGAGTCTATACTCAAAAACCACCTCGACGAGTTTCGTGAATATGTAAAGGTCATCTTGGGCCGAAGTTAGTAGGCAATCTTCCCAACCCAATGCGCTTTTTCGCGCTCAAATAGCCAAATTCAATCTCCCACCCCCACCATCCGATAACCACTACGGTTAACTACGGATATCCCTGTGACTCAGACAAAACACAACGGCCTGTTACGCCCTCATCAAAGCAAGATTTCGGTGCTTTATCGTCTGGCCGATGTGGTGTTGGTGGTGGGGTGTTTGTATCTTGCGGTGCGTTTGCATCATCAGGATTGGCACGACCGTTATAGTTTCGTGGCGCTTTTGGCGGCGGTGTTGTTATTGGTGTTGGGCGGGCGGTTTGAGTTGTATCGTTCGTGGCGTATTGCGCGGCTACGGGATGAGATTATACAACTGTGGTTTGCCTGGTTGGGGACGGTGCTGGGTGTGCTGGTGACGATATTCGCGCTCAAGACCACGGCGGAATATTCCCGTCTGGTAATGGGTAGCTGGTTTGTGATTACGCCGCTGGTTCTGAGTGTGTGGCGTTTTGGCTATCGCAATATACTCTATGCAGCGCGCCGACGCGGGCATAATACGCGGGCGGTTGCCATCGCAGGCGCCAACCAACTCGGCGTGCATTTGGTGGAAAATATTCATAGCGCGCCCTGGATGGGTTTGCGCCTGGCAGGTGTTTATGACGATCGTGTCCCTGAGGGAGATCGCACGGCCGACAAACTCGGCGATGAGTTAAGCGGCAATCTTGAACAACTGGTTGCGGATGCCGAGGCGGGGAAGGTCGATATCATCTACATCACCTTTCCACTGCGTGCCGAGACCAGAGTCAGCGAGCTGATTATGCGATTGTCGAATTCAACGGCGTCGGTGTATTTCGTGCCGGATTTTCATGGCTTCGAGATACTGCATGGTCGTTGGACCACGCTAGGCGAAGTGCCGGTCATCAGCATCTTCGAAAACCCGTATCGCGGTATCGAAGGCTGGATTAAACGGGCGGAAGACATCGTGGTGTCGATACTGGTGTTGATACTAATGGCTATCCCTACGTTGGTGATCGCTATCGGCGTCAAACTGAGCTCGCCCGGGCCGGTGGTTTATATCCAACGACGCTATGGCATCGACGGCCAGGAAATCCGTGTCTACAAGTTTCGCAGCATGCGCAGCGATAACAACCCGGATGAAACCATCCAAGCCACCCGCGACGACCCGCGCGTCACCGGGATTGGTCGATTTCTACGCAGAAACTCACTTGATGAGCTACCGCAACTATACAATGTGCTCAAAGGCGAAATGTCCATCGTCGGCCCCCGCCCGCACGCGGTCGCACACAACGAGCAATACCGCAAACTAATCAAACAATACATGCTCCGCCACAAGGTCAAACCCGGCATGACCGGCTGGGCCCAGGTCAACGGCTGGCGTGGTGAGACCGATACGCTGGAGAAAATGGAGCAGCGGGTGTTGTTTGATCTGGAGTATATAAGGAATTGGTCGTTGGGGTTGGATTTGAAGATTCTGGTTTTAACGCTATTGCGGGGGATAGTGCACAAGAATGCATATTGATATAGATCTCCAGGGTGCCATCCGAAAGGAAGCTTCACGTGTCTCAGCCAACCCTGTTAAATACATCCCAATTTCCCGAGTAAACCCCAATAACTTCTTGACTCGAAGCCAAAAATACCATTTAATCTGGCCTTAATGTTCAAGCTCTGAACAAATAACACCAAATCAATAACAATAGCAAGGGTAAAGAGTTTTCTGGCCCTTTTTTGTATCTGGAGTGTTCACGCGTTGAACACTGTGCAGCTTTAAAGTGTTGTGAAGACCGTTTATTGTGCAAGCGAGTTGTCGTTGAAGGGATATGGATAAAACATCAAAAATCTATGTAGCAGGTCACCGCGGCCTAGTGGGTTCAGCCATTGTTCGAGGTCTGGAGACAGCCGGCTATACAAACATCGTTAAGCGTACACACGTGGAACTGGATCTAAGCAATGAGGCGGCAGTCGCGGATTTCTTCAAAACTGAAAAACCAGATTATGTCTTTCTTGCGGCGGCCAAGGTAGGTGGCATTCTCGCCAACAATTCTTATCCCGCAGAGTTTATTCGCGACAATCTTGCCATTCAAACAAACATAATTCATCACTCCTGGAAGAGCAACGTAAGGCGTTTGTTGTTTCTCGGTTCATCTTGTATTTATCCCAAAGACTGTCCGCAGCCCATTAAGGAAGAGTATTTACTTACTGGTCCACTAGAGCCAACTAACCGTCCATATGCGCTTGCAAAGATCGCAGGCATAGAAATGTGCTGGGCATACAACAGGCAATACGGCACACAATATTTATCAGTGATGCCCACAAACTTATATGGGCCGGGCGATAACTATGATTTGGAGAAGTCACACGTTCTCCCTGCATTGATTCGTAAGATGCATGAAGCGAAAACGCGTGGTGATAAAGAGGTTGTTGTGTGGGGTACGGGCAAGCCTATGCGTGAACTTCTTTATAGTGAAGACATGGCAGATGCGTGTATTTACGTTATGAATTTGCCTGACCACGAATATCGAAAGTTTTTCTCAGAAGAGCAAGCGCCATTAATCAATATAGGAACCGGCGAGGATGTAACGATTGCAGAACTTGCGGCTACTGCAGCGAAGGTTGTTGGGTTTGATGGAGAACTTACCTACGATACAAATAAACCAGATGGCACTATGCGTAAAGTGTTGGATGTGTCGAAAATCAACAGCTATGGCTGGAAGGCAAGAACCACTCTAGAAGATGGAATCAACAAAGCCTATCAGGAATGGTTGAGTCGAGATTAACACGATGACGGAAGAGATTCGTTACAAAATCTTAAAAATACTTTCCGACAATCCCGACGTCAGCCAACGTGAGCTGGCAGAGTCACTGGGTATAAGTTTGGGTAAAGCCAATTACTGCCTGAAGGCCCTGAAAGAAAAGGGGCTGGTCAAGGCAAGAAATTTTAAGAACAATCCAGTTAAGCGCGGTTATTTGTATATTCTTACCCCAAAAGGTATCGAAGAAAAGGCCAAAGTCACGGCGCGTTTTTTCAAACGCAAGATTGAGGAATATGAGTTGCTCAAGGAAGAAATTGAGCAATTGCGACGAGAAGTGATTTCAAACGAAAATGTTACGAAATAAAAGAAGGGTGATTTAGTGAAGAAGGCATTAATTACAGGTGTTACGGGGCAGGATGGAGCATATCTTGCCGAGTTGCTACTGGAGAAAGGGTACGAGGTTCACGGAATAAAGCGTCGCTCTTCACTCTTTAACACGGATCGCATTGATCACCTCTATCAGGACCCACATGAAAAGGATAGACGATTTATTCTTCATCATGGGGATTTGACTGACTCATCCAGTTTGGTTCGAATAATTCAGAAAGTTCAGCCGGATGAGATTTATAATCTGGCAGCACAGAGTCATGTAGCGGTTTCGTTTGAAGAACCTGAGTATACGGCGAATTCGGATGCTTTAGGGGCATTGCGTATTCTTGAAGCAATTAGAATTCTTGGATTGGAAAAGAAGTCTCGCTTCTATCAAGCTTCAACATCTGAACTGTATGGGCTTGTTCAGGAAACACCCCAGAAAGAAACTACGCCCTTTTATCCTCGTTCACCATACGCGGTAGCAAAACTATATGCGTATTGGATAACGGTAAATTATCGTGAATCATATGGGATGTATGCGTGTAACGGGATTTTATTTAACCATGAATCTCCATTACGCGGTGAAACATTTGTTACCCGCAAGATCACGCGCGCACTGGCTCGTATAAAACTGTGCCTTCAGGAATGTTTATATCTGGGTAACCTCGACGCCAAGCGCGACTGGGGTCATGCGAAAGACTATGTTGAGATGCAGTGGTTGATGCTACAGCAGGAGCAACCGGAGGATTTTGTAATCGCAACCGGAGTCCAATACAGCGTACGCGATTTTGTCAATGTAGCCTGTGACGAGATTGGTATAACGATTCGTTGGGAAGGTGTTGGGATTGACGAAAAAGCTTATGATGAATCTGGAAAGTGTATTGTCGCTGTAGATCCAAGGTACTTTAGGCCCGCAGAAGTAGAAACGCTTTTAGGCGATGCTACTAATGCGAAAGAAAAACTCGGTTGGTCCCCTAAGATCACATTTAAAGAGTTGGTAGCCGAGATGGTGAGAGAAGATCTAAAGACAGCTGAAAAGGATGAGTTAGTTAAACGGCATGGTTATTCAGCATATGATTATCATGAGTAACTTTAAAAGTTGTCCCCTATTTTTTAGCGCGTAAAGAAAGCTTCTCGTTTAGTAGTGGGTAAATTTAGTTGAGAAACTTGATACGATGAGGCTTTTTGGCACGGGCAGGGCTGGATCTATTGGTGCGGCAGAAATACGTCAAGCAATTCGTACGCATAGCGTTGTTAATTTAGACAGTCTTGATTATGCTGGTAATCTTGAATCTCTTCGAGATGTACAAGGTAGAAAGCGCTACAGTCGTGAAATTGTGGATATTTGTGATTCAAACGGTATTGTAGGCTATTTGAAGTATATAGATCTGACGGTACTATGCAACTCGCGACAGAATCTCACGTTGATCGTTCGCAGTATAAACCAATAATACCTGGATATAGATAAGCTAAATGTAGAATTATTCGGACGAAGATTTGCTTGGTTGGATACTGGGACGCAAGAGAGTTTTCTGGATGCGTCACTGTTTGTAGAGATAATTGAAAAGAGGCAGTTTTAAAATTGCCTATTTGGAGGAAATAGGATACATAAATGATTGGTTGAGTGCGAATGATTTAGAGAGGATTGTAGGATTGAATCGAAAGACAAACTATGAATCGTATCTCGGTTCAATTCTGATGTGAGAGTTAAAAATGCGATTTACCAAGAGAATATTTTGATTTCTTAAAAAATGAAAGAGTTTAGTCGGTTATAGGTATGGGAAATCGTGAGCATGCTTAACGTGTTCGTTTGTACTAAAGGGTATCTAAATTCGTGAGTATCGGTTGGTGGATATGTATCCAGTTGGTCAGACATATTGGTTGAGCTTCGCCAATTGTTCGGAAATAGAAAAATGGATTTTGGTGTTTTTCGGGTATCAATAGAAGAGGAAATTCTCAGGTGCAATCAGATAGAGATTTGTTGAGTGTAGTAATTCCAGTATACAACGAAGAAGAATCGTTGGCGGAGGCTATTAAGCAGTTGCTGGCACTTAATGAGAAACTGAGTCCTGAATTGGATATGGAGTTTGTGTTTGTTAACGATGGATCGAAAGATCGATCAATGGAGATTTTGAAGGGAAGTGCTGCGCTAAATTCGCACTTAAAAGTGGTGTCTCTAAGCAGAAATTTTGGTCATCAAATTGCTATAACGTGTGGACTTGACAAAGCAAAAGGAGACTACGTAGCAATTATTGACGCTGATTTACAGGATCCGCCAGAGTTAATTTTGGATATGTATCGAAAAGCCTTGGCGGGATATGATGTCGTCTACGGGAAAAGGCGGAGTCGAGCGGGAGAGACGTTCTTTAAGAAAGTTACGGCATCTGGCTTTTATAGGTTTCTCAATTATATGTGCGAAATAGATATACCTCGCGATACTGGAGACTTTAGGCTCATGTCTCGGAAAGTAGTAAATGAATTTAACGCACTCAGGGAACGACACCGTTTTGTGAGAGGTATGGTGCCATGGCTTGGCTTTAGCTCCATTTCACTTGAATACGATCGAGCAGAAAGGTTTGCAGGAGAAACAAAGTATCCTTTACGAAAAATGATGTCTTTTGCAATGAATGCTATATTGTCCTTCTCAAGCAAACCATTGACGCTAGCTATTAGGATGGGTTTTCTAACAATATTGACGGGAATATTGGGCGGTGCATATATGCTGTACCTAAAATTATTTACAGAGATTCCTGTCCCGGGAGTTACGGCAATTATATTGTCAATCGTTATTTTTAGCGGTGTGCAAATCCTGCTTATAGGCGTGGTTGGAGAGTATATAGCGCGTATATTTGAAGAGGTGAAGGGGCGGCCGCTCTATCTTGTTTCAGAGTCTATTAATCTTTAAAGATACATTTCGCTATTTCTTAGTTGTATTGTGCGGATTTGTTGCGGATTACATCATCTATGCGATATTGGTATCGAGTGATGTGTCTGTTTATGTATCGAATGGAATAGGATTTGTTATAGGAACGGTGGTAAATGTCGTTCTTATTAGACGTTTTGTTTTTAAGAATAGTAGGTTCAGCTTGAGTACCGATCTGAATCTAACGTTGATGTCCAATGGATCAATGCTTGTTCTTGGAATGGGAGTTTTGTGGCTACTTGTCGAACATTTGGGGATAAGCCCATATTGGGCAAAACTGATCGTAAATGGGCTAACTTTTGTCATTAACTACATCATTAGAGCGATATTTTTTAGGAAGAAATAATATGTTTTCAAGCTTATCAAAGACCACACTCGCAAAGGCTGCATTATTCCAAAACGCTCCTGTTTACGTACAATTTTATGTTACTGCCAGATGTAATCTAACCTGTGAGCAGTGCAATATCATTTATGCAAATTCAGACGTTAGAGAATGTACCATAGATGAAATAAAGAGAATTGCGGACAATTTTTCCGAAATGGGTGTAGCAATTGTACTGTTGACAGGTGGGGAGCCCTTTGCAAGAAAAGATCTTCCAGAAATAATTCATGCATTCGAGTCACGTGGCGTTCACGTACGAATGCAAACAAATGGTTTCGCGACAGAAGAGCAAATTGTTAAAGCTATAGAAGCAGGAGGTAAAGATATTTCTATTTCGCTGGACTCTTTGCATCCCTCAGCGCAGGACAAAATAAATGGAGATTTTAGTGAGTCCTGGAATCAAGCTTTAAGAGCAATGGCTCTGTTTACAAAGTATTTACCGAAAAAAGATAGCTTCGCATCAATTGGATGTGTGATGCAACCTCAAAATTTAGGGGATATAGAAGACGTAGTAAGATTCGGTACCGAAATTTCCTGGTTTACTTCGCTTGTACCGGCGCACGTCAGTGACTACGCCCATCCGAGAGGGTTTAGAACATTTGATCAATCTCTAAAATTTCTCTCTAGCGAATTGTCAACTGTGGACGGAGTCATAGAACGTGTACGGACAATGAGAAAAGAGGGATATTTGCTCTATGATAGTGACCAATATTTGGACGATATAAAAAGGTTTGTCAGAGACGAACCGATAAAATGGAGAGAGCATAATAATGGGATTTGCGATACACCAAATCTTTATTTCGCCCTTCTACCTAATGGCGAGTTCGCCCCATGCTGCGATCATCGTCTTGATAACAGCTACCCTGCATATGAAAAACAATTTCAAAGAATCTATAAGGATAAAGTGTGGCGTGAGGAAGTAAAACAGGTAACGAGCGCGTGCGATGGGTGCATGTATGGGAGTTACCCAGAAATGACTATTTCTATGCGATATTTGGCGGCAAAGATACAACGAGTAGGAACATTTTTTACATCTCCGCCGGAAAAGAAATGGCCTCTAACATACGAGGAATTGCTAGAAATAGCAGAAAAGATACGTAACGAAAAGAGAGAGAGACCAGAGTCTCGTAAGGAATTTAAAGAGGTTATTAAAATAGCCAATGGGTAAAAAGATAAAGTTCGAGAGTTTCAAATATCGATTTTTGATTGCCGCACAGCGAATTGGCGAGTTGTCGTGTACTGGGGGTAGTCTCAAGTGGAGCGAGTTCGTTAAGAGGCTGAATTTCAGTTACGAGAAGGGCGAAGCTATTGTGGCATGGGACTCCTCAAACGAAGGAAGTCTGTCGTTTCCGTTGGGTGAGCCAGATTTTTATTTCAAGGGAGATACTGATAAGAGTGTTAGTCGCCAAAAGGACAGAGGGATGATGGCGACGGAAGATCCCGTGAAGCGAAAAAATGAAGTATATTTTGAGGAAGCTGTTATGAAAGTTGCGAAGTCGGCAGGTTATGAAAGTCATGATGAAACGGTAGTGGAAAAGAACGACAGATTGCAAAAGGAGCGAGACTTTCATGACGCGTGGGCAGAGAGTGAAGACGTTGAGAAAATAGATGTACTTTCTGCGAATGAAGTCTGTACTGCGCCAGAGATGAGATATATTACCAAACGCCTCGGTAATATAAAAGGTAAACGTTTGTTGGATGTTGGATGTGGATTAGGTGAAGCAAGCGTGTATTTTGCGCTGCTAGGGGCGGATGTTACATCATCGGATTTGTCGCAGGGAATGCTTGATGCGACCACGCGCTTGGCTGTTGCAAATGGTGTGAATGTAAAACAGCATTTGGCTTCCGCGGAAGAGATGAAATTATCAGCCGACGAGAAATTTGACATCATTTACGCAGGAAATTTACTGCATCATGTTGATATTGAGGAAACTATTAAAAGAGTAAGACCTCATCTTGCAGCTGATGGTGTGTTCGTAACCTGGGATCCTCTGGCATATAATCCAGCAATAAATGTTTATCGAAAGATGGCAGAGGACGTTAGAACGCCGGACGAGCACCCTCTGACGTGGTCAGATATTAAGCTCTTTCGTAAACATTACGGTAAGGTTGAGACCAAATATTTCTGGCTAACCACATTAGTGATATTTGTAATTATGGCGCTAGCACAAAAACGTAATCCAAACAAGGAGAGGTTCTGGAAGGTCGTGGTGGAAGAGGGAAATAAATGGAAGTGGCTGTATCAGCCCTTAGAGTTTATCGACAGGATATTGTTGTTTGTCTTTCCCCCTTTACGGCTACTTTGTTGGAATGTGGTAGTCGTTTGTAAACTGTAAGGGTTGATGTTGAAAATGATTGCAAAAAAGGGGGTATCTTCGGGCTTTCTCGTTTCATTATTTGTATTGTTACTCGTTCTATTTGTTCGCGTTACAAGAGGTTTGGATCTTTCTGATGAAATGCAGTACTACGGTGAAATAAAAGGGCTACTTGAATCGGGGAAATTGTTTAGCAACGACCTTTTTTTTCAGCAATCGGTATACGTCTTATTTTATCCAGCATTTTACATATATCATTTAGTGTTTGGCTTTGAAGGGCTGGTTTTTTTTGGTCGACTCTTAATGTCTACATTAACCATAGTCGTTTTTTTCTTTGCCTATAATAAATTGGTTTCGTTGAAATTTTCAAGATGGGCGGCAGGTATCACAGCACTGTCGCTAAGCTTTGCCATACCTTTTCATGGCGTCTTTGCACTTAGTTATAACACGGTAAGTCAGGTTGTTTGGATAATCTTTGCGCTTAAATATTTTGAGTGGAAACGAGGCGGCGAGATATCATTTGCAATAGTTACCATCGTCATAGCTTTTGCTCACCCTACGTCAGCTCTGGTAATGTCAGCCCTGATTATAGGGCGTTATGCGGTAGAGAAACAGTTTAAAGCAATTGGTAAAGTGCTTTTAGTTTTTTTAGGCGGAATATTCGTCGCTTTAACGGTTGTCTTGTATTTTGCGAGCCTGCAAGACTATTTTGACTCACTGTCGTTCTCAAGTGGTTACGGAGTTGGTGAGACGTTTTTTTCAAATACATACCAACAGGTTGTTCTAGTCGGGATCTACCTATTGTTTGGACTTTTGTCGATTATTTGGCGGAGAATTCAGTGGCTCAATTACCCAATGACCGCCATGTTGTTACTGGTGATGGCAATAATTTCGTCAGTGACAGGGCTCTTAAATGGGGCATATGCCATAAGGGTGGTATATGTTTTGTCGGTGTTAAGTGCGTTCGCGTATGCGTGGTCACTGTCAAATACAAAGACGGATGATGGAGAATATCGTAGTAAGATTCAATGGTTGGTGGTTTTGTTGCTCACGTATTTGACCACGTTAGGCATAACGAGTGGAAACGGAATAGGGCAATCAACAGGCGCATTTATGGTCGGGTTGCCAATTTTGCTAGGATTGGCCGTTACTCTCGCGAGGGAAAAGCAAGGAAATGAAAATTTCACAATCCCACATGTAGGTGGCGTTGTCCTCGTATGTATTTTGTTTGTTGTTAATTGGAGCATTTATCCTTATAGAGAAAGTTCGTGGTGGCACGCGAATAAGTCAATTGATTCGGTTCGCGAATACAAATTTATCAACTCGACTGAAGAAAGAGTGGAGTTTATTACCGGCATGCAAAAGTTGTTAGGCCCTAACGTACATTCGAAGCGGACGCTGTTAGTAAGTGAATATCCGGCACTATACTCTATTCTAGATACGAAGACCGAGACGTGTATGTTATATATGCACTCTCTAACCTCAGATAAGTCGGAAGATATTTTGCTTGATTGCCTGAGCAAAAAATCCCCAGAAATTATCGTCGACATTTTATCAAATAGGAGTATAGCGAAAAGAGACTCAAGAATTAAAGTAACGTTGAAAAGCTATTATCAACAGCTTGGTTTTCAGTGTGTGACTAAGTCAATCGACGTACTAACAGGTCGCGATTCCAATGAGCATCTGGATATTTCGATATGCCAAAAGGGCGTTTAATAAATACAATAATTAAGTTTTCTTAGGGTTAGACAGTCTGAATATATCACTTTGGAGGTTATAGAATGAGCTATGTGCATCCTCTGGCAGATGTGCAGAGTACAAATATCGGTGAAGGCACGCGTATTTGGCAGTTTTGTGTGATTTTCGCTGGGGCGACAATTGGGCGGGATTGCAATATATGCGCTCATGTCTTGATAGAAAATGAAGTTTTAGTCGGTGATAATGTTACGGTTAAAAGCGGTGTTCAACTCTGGGATGGGGTGTATATTGAGAATAATGTTTTCATTGGGCCAAATGTTACTTTTACGAATGATAGTTTTCCGCGCTCCAAGGTCTATACAAAACCGATTATCGAAACGAGAATAAAAACTGGTGCTTCAATTGGTGCGAACGCAACAATATTGCCGGGAGTAACGGTAGGCGAAGGAGCGATGGTCGGTGCTGGTGCGGTTGTAACAAAAGATGTACCTGCTAATGCCGTTGTTGTAGGAAATCCAGCAATAATTATGAAGAAATATGAATATTAGCAAATGCAAAATGGTTGAACTTCCGAAAATTTCAGACCCTCGTGGAAATCTGACCTTTATTGAGGGGGGGAATCATGTTCCTTTTAATATTAAGAGAGTTTATTACTTGTATGATGTACCCGGAGGGGCCGAGCGCGGTGGTCATGCGCATAAGGAGTTGAGCCAGTTGATTATCGCAATGTCGGGTAGTTTTGATGTATTAATCGATGATGGCAAAGAGAAACAGCGATTCCATCTAAACAGATCCTACCAAGGTCTATATATATGTCCGATGATATGGAGGGAGCTTGATAATTTCTCATCAGGTTCAGTATGTATGGTACTTGCCTCTAACTATTATGACGAGTCAGATTATTATCGCGATTACAAAACCTTTTTAGCGGCGGCCAAAAGTGAATATACCATTTATTGATATTCGTAGTTCGTATTTTGAATTGAAGGAAGAAATTGACGAGGCCGTTAAGAGAGTATTTGACTCTGGATGGTACATTCTGGGAGAGGAAGTTGATGCCTTCGAAGCTGAGTTTTCCCAATATACAGAGACAGAGCATTGTATCTCTGTAGCGAATGGATTAGACGCGTTACACCTTGCGTTGCTAGCAATGGGAGTTGGGCCTGGTGATGAGGTGATAGTGCCGAGTCATACATATATAGCCACATGGTTAGCGGTAAGTCAGTGTGGGGCGACACCGGTTCCAGTGGAGCCAAAGATAGATACTTACAATATTGATCCAACAAGTGTTGAGAGTGCTATTACCGAGCGCACTAAGGTTATTTTACCTGTACATCTGTATGGCCAACCGGTAGATCTCGATCCTATTTTGGAGATTGCAAGAAAATACCGTCTTAGAGTACTTGAGGACAGCGCACAAGCCCACGGTGCGCGATATAAAGAACGCCGTATTGGAGGTCATGGGGACGCAGTAGCTTGGAGTTTTTATCCCGGAAAGAATTTGGGTGCATTTGGAGATGGCGGTGCTGTCACAACAAATAACGCGGAAATCGCAGATAGAATTCGAGTTTTGCGTAATTATGGTTCTAGAGAAAAATATATAAATGAAGTGCAGGGGTTTAATAGTCGTCTTGATCCACTTCAGGCAGCGGTATTGCGTGTGAAGCTTTCTTATCTTGATGAATGGAATAGGGTTCGCTCTTCAATTGCTGGAAGATACTTAGGTAGTTTAAAGGGGACTGGAGTCGTTCTTCCATTCAATGAAAAGTGGGCAGAATCGGTTTGGCATTTATTCGTAGTACGAAGTGAAAATCGCGGACGGCTTAAAGATTGTCTATCGGAGGCGGGTATTGGAACATTAATTCACTATCCAGTTCCTCCTCATCTTCAAACGGCATATAAAAATCTTGGATTTGAAAAGGGGCGATTTCCGATAGCGGAGCAAATCGCAGATCAGGTGTTGAGTTTGCCAATTGGCCCACATTTAACGGAGTATGACTCACAACAAGTGATTGACGTATTGTTGCACACAGACCTGAATGATGAGTGACTCTGAGAAATCCTATAGGCGGATATTGAAAAGCTCTTCGATTATAGGCGGGGCGTCGGTTGTAAATATAGCTATGGGTATGATACGTACGAAAGTATTGGCTATTTTACTGGGACCCACTGGGGTTGGACTTGTAGGATTGTTAACCGCGGTTATGTCTACTGCAATTGCAGTTGCATCTATGGGAATAGGTGTTTCCGGCGCTAGGAAAATTGCCGAAGCAAATAGTAGTGAGAATCATATGGAGTTGGCGCTTGCACGGAAAACTATTTTTTGGAGTGCGCTTTTTCTCGCGACCGTTGGTGGCCTTGTGATTTGGTTTTTGGCCGATGTTCTTGCAATTTTTGTATTAGGGGATTCCAAATACTCATGGGAAATCTCCTGGCTTGCATTAGGCGTAGCGTTTTCTGTTGGAAGTGCTTCCCAAGGAGCTATGCTGCAGGGGATGCGTCGTGTAGGTGATATCGCGAAAGTTAGTGTATATAGCTCCACACTTAATGCTTTGATCGGTTCAACGTTGCTTTGGTTTTATCGGAATGACGGATTAGTTGCATTTATTGTTTTGGCGCCGTTGCTCAATTTTATCCTTGGACACTTATTTGTTGCCCGCTTGCCTCGTTATAGACAATACAAAATAAAATTAATTGATTTGTATGTAGAACACAAGGCACTAATGAAGTTAGGGTTTGCCTTCATGGCGGCGGGATTGATAAATACGTTGGTTCAGCTTTGGATTAGAGTTGAAGTAGAGAGAGGCCTTGGCGTTGAAGCGCTAGGTTATTATCAGGCTGCGTGGATGATTTCTATGCAGTATGTAGGATTTGTGCTTGCTGCGATGGTGGCAGACTATTATCCCCGTCTTTCAGGAGTGATTACGAATAAGTCAACGGCTACTAAAGTAGTTAATGAACAAACAGAGGTGGCCTTGCTTCTAAGTGCACCAATATTTATTGCTATGATGGGTTTGGCTCCTTGGGCGATTTCGATTTTGTATTCGTCTACGTTTATGCCCGCTGTTGATGTATTGCGGTGGCAGATTCTAGGGGATGTTCTCAAGGTGGCTAGTTGGCCACTCGGCTTTGTACTATTAGCTGCCGGGGATGGGAAGTCCTTTTTCTGGACTGAAGCTCTAGTGTTGTCGTTAATGGGAGGACTGGTTGCGGGATTTGTAGAAGTAGGGGGCTTAAATATTACAGGAATAGCTTTTTTGGCGTGTTATGTATTTTATTTGCCTCTAGTCTACTTTTTGGCTAAACGACGTATTGATTTTAGATGGACAGGTACCGTTATTCGATTAGTAGTAGTCACTTTTGTGCTTTGTGCGAGTGTTGCCTTGCTTTGTCAGTATACGAACTGGGGTATAGTGGTCTCCTTAGTCGTTTCTACTATATTTGGGGTTTATAGTTTAGGCCGCATCGCTCACGTTAGCAATATGGGAGGTCCTGTGGGAAAAATAGGGAGCATAGCACGTGCAATAACAAATAAGATGGGATTGCGTAGTGAGCGATTGTGAGCCAACGTTGCAGGCTGAGGATAAAGCGCGCATACAAGCTTCTCCGCGACCGGCATTACCATTAGTGAGTGTTTTAGTGCCATCATATAACCATGCAACTTACATAACGCAATGTGTTGAAAGTATTGTCAAACAGACTTATGGCTTGGTGGAGTTGATAGTAATAGATGATGGATCTTCTGATGGTTCCGTCGAAATATTGAAAGAACTCTGTGAACGGTACGATTTCCGTTTTGTTGTACAAGAAAACGTCGGTATAGCACGCACATTAAATCGAGGAATAGGTATCGCAAAGGGAAAATATATTTGTATTTGTGCTTCGGATGATTATTGGGCACCTAACAAAGTAGAGCATCAGGTGTTACTTATGGAGAACGATCCAAATATGGTAATGTGCTTTACGGGATATTTTGGTGTGGATTCGAACTCAAATATCATCCTTGATAGAAAAGTCGTGAAAAATGCTGGCAGAAAATTGGATTTCGAGCATGTTCTTATGTATGCGGATCTACCTCCCGCCTCAATAATGATGAGGAGTGACGAATTAAGACGAATAGGGGGCTTTGACCCGGGTTTGCATGTTGAGGATTTTGATGTGTGGTTGGGATTGCTGAAAAATGGTGGCTATGCTGTCGTTTCGGAAAAAAAGCTAGCCTTCTACCGAATGCATGAAAAGAATTTTATTGTTGGAAACCTTGAGTTAGTTAAAGATGAACATTTCTATACAGTAAAAAAATACCTACCGTTTTCTAGGCGAAGGCTCAGAGTAGTTGCTGAATGGTCGCTGCGTAATGCTGTTATGCTCGCTAGTGTTAATAGAAAAAAGTCATTTATGTATTTAAAGCGAGGTCTTTGGCGTTTATGGGATATGCGGATATATAAAACGCTCTGGAAATACTTGGTAAGATGAAATATCGGTATTTTGTTGTGTTAACGAGCTTGATATTTGTATGCATATACGGATTGAATATAAGACCATTTTATACGCTTTATGCGTTGGTGTTTGCTTCCCTCGTATTTGCTTTTCTCAAGCATCGAGTCGTTCTGAAGGCGCTGAAAATTATAAAAATACCACTGATCCTTCTGGTTCTTACGTCTCTTTATGCGTTATTTGTCGACGTCGAGTATTTTAACTCCAACTCATATGCAGCTTTGTTTTTAAGAATTATAGTTGAGGCTATTCTGCCGTCACTGTTTATTGCGTATATGGCTAGGCACTGGAACATGTCGTTAATGGATGTGTTAAATAGCCTGGTTTTGTGTGGAGTTGTTCAGTTTCTAATTGCATTGTTAATGCTGAGCGATTTTAATGTAAAAATGTACCTGCTTCATGAGTTGCTAGGGATGTCTTACGACAAACTTGTGTTGGGGTCTCCGATTGCACTGTATCGTGGATTTGGTCTTTCTATAAATCACTTGTATGCATTTGCCTTTGTACAAGGGATATTGGCTGTCCTTTGTCTATTGCTTTTAATTCATTCGACAAAAATGGTTCATAAGGCCTGGTATGTTTTTGCGTTTGTGGGAAATCTAGCGTTGATTGTTTTGAACGCGAGAATTGGTTTTTTACCTTTAGGTGTTTTGGCGGCGATTTTGCCGGTAATTATTATTTTTAGATGGAGAATGATAAATAAAAAACTGCTGTTAACGGGTGTGTTTTTTATGTTTGTCGTTGCGCCGGCCATTGTTGGGGAGTCAGAAAATCAAACAGGGTTTTCAAAGGCCTTGAATAGGGCGCTGGAGGGCCTTGAGGATTCCACCAATGCTATCAGTTCGGGGGAGTCCACGGGGGCATATGCGATGCTGGCAAGGCATTTTCACTTTCCTGATGATGAAATGATATGGTTATTTGGGGAGGGGCATAGGCTCTATCCGGGATCAAAATACTATTCAGATGTAGGTTACGTAAGATTTACTTATTTCGGTGGAGTCTCTTTTTCATTTTTAGCGTACATGACGTTTGCAGTATTTTCTAGCATATTGTTAGTGCTAAGTATTCGTGGCAAGATTTCGATGCATGTTAGTCGAATTGAAGGGGGTATCATGCCATGGTTGATGGTCGTTTTTGTAGTTTCGCTATTTGTAGCGCATTTTAAAGGTGAAATATTTTTGCTCAACGATGCGACAAGGTTATTAGTATTTTTCGTAATGTTATTCGTATTTCGATTTTTAGCGGAATTTCCTCGCTCAAAATCCGCGATTCGGTTGCTACCGTATGAGGGCTCCTTCGTAGATGGTTCCAAGAAGTTGTTGAGAGTAGAAGTAAAAACGGAGGCGGTTTAAATGTTTCTTTCAGCAAGGCGCCATTTTGGTAATTTTTTAATTTTACTCATTCCTAGTTCCTGGTTTGGTCTAAAGCGGGTAGTCCTTAGGTTTATGAAGATCCAACTTGGTCGAGACGTCAAAGTGAATGTAGGTGTTCGTTTTTACGGGGACGGTCCCATAAGGATAGGCGATTATAGTTGGATTAGTCCTAATTGCATTTTTTACACCGCTGCCGGATGGGGTGTAGAAATTGGTGAAAATTGTGACATAGCACCGGAAGTATGTTTTGTGTGTGGAAGCCACGAAATCGCGTCGTCATCTAGGAGGGCAGGAAAAGGAAAGTCAGGACCTATCGTAGTGGGGAATGGTGTTTGGGTTTGCGCAAGATCAACTGTGTTAAGCGCAACGATTGAAGATGGTTCGGTAGTAGCGGCTTCATCCCTAGTTAATAAGGACGTCCAAAGAAATGCGTTGGTAGGCGGTGTGCCAGCGAGGGTAATACGTACCCTAGAATGAGTCCGCCAGAGAAACATAACAGTCATTATGGGCCTATATTGTAGAGAATTGTACCGAATTGATAGAAATTGCCAGGAGAGAGAATGGGTATTAAGCATGAGGTTCGAAAAATATTGTGGAAGCTAGGATATGATTTATCGCGATTTGAGCCTGGCGGAAATTCGTTGGCGCGAAGAAAAAAACTATTGGAAACATTTGGGATTGATGTTGTTTTCGATGTAGGGGCGAATCGGGGATTTTATGCGCGAGAGATGCGAACCGCGATAGGGTATTCAGGAAAAATTGTGTCGTTTGAGCCGCTTTCCGGAACTTTCTCTCAGCTACAAAAGACCTCAAGCAATGACAAGAATTGGATAGCGGTCAATTGTGCGCTAGGAGATAAAGCAGGGAAGGTGGAAATTAATGTTTCGGACAATACGTACAGCAGTTCATTGTTACCTATGATGAAGAATCATTTAGACTCTGCGCCGTATTCTAAGTATGTTAGGACCGAAACCGTTGAGGTTAAAACGATTGACGATATATTTGATGATTATTGTTCATCGGAAAATAATATATACCTAAAGATAGACTCACAAGGATACGAAGAAAAGATCCTCAAAGGCGCAAAAAATAGGCTTTCTCTTATTGATACAGTACAACTAGAAATGTCTTTGGTACCGTTGTATGAGGGAGAGCTTTTATTTGGGGAACTCCACAAATTGCTTACCGAAAAGGGGTATACCCTGGTTTCCTTTGAGGAGGGGTTTCATAATCCCAAAACCGGGCAGTTACTTCAAGTAGACGGCATATATCATAGATTTAGTGAGTAGTAGGGTGCATTTAGTGCTTTCACAAGACTAAGCGAAAGGTCGGATTATCTGTAGTAGACGGAGTGACTTACTAGCGTACGCTTGGGTTGATCTGTATAGCGTTATGTAAATATCGGATCGCTTGCTAAAAAGACAGAGAATAGGGTAAGAGAGAGCCGGAATGTAACGCATTAAAGTGTTGTAAAATTGAGTATAAGATTGTCGACGAAAAGCTGTATGTCTCATGACGAATGCAGAGAGTCAGCGAGAGGAATACTATGGGTTTGTGGTATGTTTGTGTTGCATTTGATCCGGATACAGTGGCTCGATATAGGGTTACATCAGCGGCGCCAGCGGCGTTTAACAAAGTACTGGGAGTAGCCAAGGCACTAAAGGAATCTGGATTAGATGTTACTATCGTAAGTTTGTCAATGGCCCGCACTCTTTCGGGTAAAGTCGTAGTACCTCACACGCGTAAATATAATTCTGTAGAAATTAAATATTGCTTTGCTATAAATCGTAGGATAGTAAAAAATATTGTAGCATCATTCACATTTTTATTTTGTGTCATAAAAAATAGAAAACAATTCTCCAGTGTAATTTTCTACAATCATCGCCCAGAGTATCTTTTCGGTATGATTCTTTGTCGGCTTTTGGGAAAAAAAGTAATTTTTGATCTTGAGGACGGGATTAATAAGGAGGACTCTAGGTATCATGTCATTCTCGGTAAATTGCTCATTAAAACCTATCTTTATTTGGCACAATATCGTTTGTTGACGGTATCAAAAAAGCTTGCAAAAGAGACAGATCACAAATTGGGAGTGGTTTGTTATGGGGCGGTAAGTAAATTTGCAGATAGCGCACGAAGATTTGGTGATCTTAAGACGACTATACTTTTTGGAGGAGCACTTTATCGGGATACAGGTGTTCCTATGTTTTTGCAGTTTATAGATTATATTGCTCGAATTGACGAAATAGATCAACATTTGCATATATACGTTACAGGATTTGGTCCATTTTCGTTAGAAATAGAGAGAAAAGTAGCAAACCTAGAATTTGTTAGCTTTTTGGGAAATATTACAAATGAAGAATATTTGGAGGTGCTTGCAAAGTGTCAGGTAGCCTTTGTGTTGAAGGAACCAAGGTCAACTATTGGGCAAACGACGTTTCCTTCGAAGATTGTAGAGCTTTCGGCGCAGGGGCTGCTGATTGTTACAACCCCGGTGAGCGATATTCCTGAACTTTTTAGCGAAGAAGAGGTGTTCATAGTCGAAACTTCCGTTGAGCTTGAACAGACTGTGCTTCGCATTATGTCAAATAGGGAAGAGGCAGAGAGAATGGCTATGCATTCTTTAGCGAAGGCACGAAAGCTATTCGGGAGTCGTGCGGTCGGCGACAATATAAGAAAAGTATTCGGGTTATAGTGTGAAATCGCGTCTGTTAAATAAGAGGAAAATATTGAGTTATATATGATGCAAACGGAAGGAGTAGAAGATGCATGTACAGTAGAGTTCGAATTAGTATATTGGCAAAGGATAGTCAGTTCACACCAGGTGGAGCTTGTAGCAACTCTAGCCGCGATTCCAAGCGTTAAAATAACGTACGTAGCGGAGAGAAATTTGTCGGATAGCCGCAAGGCCTTAGGATGGAAACCTCGCGATCTTGATGCTGCTAAGTTAGTTATTGCGGATTCAAAGAATTCAGTTGAGCGTCTTATAGAAAGTTGCCCGTCGAACGTAATTCATATTTGTCAAGGAATTAGGGGGAATGGGCTGGTCGGATATGCTGAAAAGCTTCTGCAGAAGCGAAAGGCTCGAGTTGTTATTTTAACGGAAACGGTGAATGATACTGGGCCGATAGGGTTAATTAAACGTTTAGTATATCGATATCACTTGAAAAGAATGATTTCATGGGTTGATATCATACTTGCGATTGGCAAAAATACTGGAGGCTGGATAGCGCAGCGTGGATTTCCTAAATCAAGGGTGGTGCCATTTACCTATTTTCTCGGGTTGCCATCGATAGATCAGATTCGTAATAGTCGAATGTTAGGAAATAGCGTTTATAGATTTGCGTTCGTTGGGCGTTTTGTATCCTTAAAGAGATTAAATTTGCTAGTTGACGCGTTGGCCCTTCTACAAAACGAGTACGAGTTTAAGTTGCTCGTTGTTGGCGGTGGTCCTCTCGAAAATAGTTGGAAGAGGCTTTCAAAAGAGAAGCTTGGAGAAAGAGTTGATTGGAAAGGCTTGATGCAGGAAGAGGAAGTATTGACATTTCTTTCAACAGTAGACTGCCTTGTTTTGCCGAGCAGAGTGGATGGATGGGGGGCGGTAGTAAGTGAAGCACTTATGGTAGGTACTCAGGCCGTATGTAGTGATCGTTGCGGGGCTTCCGAGGCAGTACATTATTCCGGAGTAGGGGGTGTGTTTCCTGTTGACAATTTAGAAGCACTAACAAGTTGTCTTCGCGACCTTTTAGCCAGGGGGGCGCTTGGTAGCAAGGAACGTGAGAAGTTGGCAGAATGGGCATCTAATTTGGGTTGTGAGGCTGGCGCGAATTATCTCATAGAAATTTTGCGTTATCGTTTTAGTGGAGGGACTTTGCCTCGTCCTCCTTGGGAACGAAATATGTAGATGAAAATATTCATAAGAGGAAAGCAAAGTTGATGTACGTAGAAGAGGTGGAGGACTTCTTTTCGTATCGAAGGAATTCAGTTTTACGACAGAAATTACATCAAAAATTGTAGTTTAACCGTGAATGATTTTAGGAAGGTTGCCTCATAGCAGGATAGAACATTGAAGATTATTCATGTAATTGAGTCTATTGATGACAGGTATGGGGGGCCGGCGAAATCTGTTCCAGATTTGATATTCCGATTAAATCTGAGTGGTACTGAAAATGAAATTGTATCCACGAAGGTTTACGAGAATGAGAGCAATGCTCTTATCGAGAAGCATGGAATTGTTTGGAAAAGTTTCAGCATCAGGAAATGGTTACCAAAAATAATTCGCTATTCTTCCGGTCTATCTGACTACCTCAAATATCAGGTGACCTCGAATCCGGGGGAGGTGATTTTTCATACACACAATTTTTGGAACTACCCAATTTATGTCGTCTATAAATTGGTGCTAAAGCACGAGATACCTTTGGTGGTGTCGTTGAGAGGAAGCTTGAAGCATATTCGATATCACAAGTATCTGGCTTGGCACTTGTTTCAGAAAAAGATGTTAAATAGTGCTTCGGCTATTCACGTTACTAATCAAAATGATGAAAAACTTTTGCGTGACTTGGGAATTACAACGCCGGTTATCTATATTCCAAATGGTATTGATCTGGGCACCTTCGAAATACGTAAGAGTACTATGGAGGCTAGAAAGAGTATAGGCGTCGATCCTGAAAGAAAATATATATTATTTTTGTCTAGATTGCATATTGATAAAGGATTGGACCTGTTGGTAAAGGAGTGGTCAGCGTTGTCATCAATATATCCAAATTGGGATTTGTTGGTGGCCGGCCCCATTTATAGCAGAAAATACGTAAGGTCAGTTGAACAGAAAATTGAGAAAGAAAATTTAAGTGGGCGTGTTAAATTTTTAGGAATGGTTGTCGGTCAGGAGAAGCTTGACGTGTTGGCAGCGTCTAATCTACTAGTTTTGCCGAGTAAGAGCGAGAACTTTGGGAACGTGATAGCCGAAGCGCTTGCTTGCGGTTTGCCAGTTATCACCACAAAGGCGACGCCTTGGGCGGAACTGCGCCAATTCAACGCAGGTTGGTGGATTGAGAGGGAGGGTCCTGAATTGAGAATATCTCTGAATGACGCGATGTCGCGGAGCAGTAGCGATCTAGAGGCAATGGGTAAGCGAGGAAAAGAACTGGTTAAGAGGTATGATGTCGCTGACCAGTCAAAAAAATTTATTGAATTGTATGGAACCTGTTTAGGAAGGCACAAATCTCGCGAAAACCAAAGAGGCTTGTAATTCCCAAGGATTCTATTCGAGGAAATTTTATGCCTCTTCTAGCTACTACCTAGGGTATGAGGAAGAATGTTGCTGGCGTGTATATTTATCCTGCGGGCATGTCGCGAATGTTGTGTATTACGGAGAAAAGAGGGGATCAAATTCCTCTACAGAACCGAATGAGACTGTAAATTAGATTGTGTATCTGCTTATCATATACCCTAAAGGGAGATAAGCGAGATGAAACAAAAGGAAATAGAAGCCTTCGCACGCGAAGCAGCCAAGAGCATCAAGTCAGAAAA